>CAMLGP010000310.1 GCA_946479535.1 uncultured Bacteroidota bacterium | reverse complement strand
CTGTTGCATCGCCTTTCACTATTGAAAAAGTAGTGAACAGTTCGATAGCGCTGCAAGGCATTGCAGGTTATTCCAAAAATGGAAGACCTATTGAGGCTTTTTATTTTCCCGGACAAAGTGATAAGCGAGCGATGGTGATCGGTGGAGTGCATGGATCAGAATTATCAGCTATTGAGGTTGCCAGAACGCTGGTTTCACAACTGCTAAATGAAGAGATATATTATTCCGTGATCTTAGAACCCTGCCTGTTCCCGGACAATGCCAATACGGCCAGTTTGCAGGAGGCGCAAATTGGTAATATGGCAAATATCGGCCGCTATTCCTATGGAGAAGCGGCCGATCCAAACAGGCAAATGCCTTCCCTGGGAATACCATTTGATAAAAGCAATCCAATCGATTATGCTGGTCGCCCAATTGAAAAAGAAAATCAGTTGCTATTACAACTGATCCAGGAATTCAAACCCCAGCGCATCATTAATGTTCATGCCATAAGAACTCCGGAGAACGCCGGTGTGTACGCAGACCCAAGAACAGATAGCAAAGGGATGGCTTATGAATTTCAATCTGATAGCAGTCTGGCAGTAGAAATGGCCATTCATATTGAAGAGAACAATGGTAGTGCTCCGGGTAATCGCCTGAATAGATCCCGATGGCCATCCGGACCAACCGCTTTATATCATTGTGATCCTGCCGTTGCGAAACCTGGTGAAAAGCAAAATCGAAACCTTCATGGTTCCAAATTGCCGGGTAACAGAGGCTATGGTGTTTCATTAGGAAGCTGGGCAGCTACTGCTGTTCAGCTTCCGGAAGATGAAGCCCATAACAGGCCAGCTATCCGATTATTTACCATGGAGTTTCCGGGTAATAAACGTCCCTCTGACTGTGGTGGTTTCCAGCAACAGTTTATCACTACGCAACGAGTTGATGCTTATGCAGCTTCCATAGCAAAAGTCTTTCTCGCTGAAAAATATGTTGAGGAATAGTACAATGCCGTTCCTTGGTGTTTGAGCCATCCCCACAGTGGGGGTGGCTCTATCATTTTGGTGGCGTCTTTCATTTCATACATCCATCCCAACAGTTCATGCATTGCCAGCTTTAAACCCGGCTATCCCCGCCGCATCTTTGTTGTGACAAAAAACAATTAACCAATAATATCGCATTTATGAAGAAGGCATCTTTCAATAAAAACCTTGTGTGGCTGCGTGTTTGTATTACAACGTTTTTACTCGCAATTATCAGCCTGTTCCTGTTTTCGTTTACCGTAACTGAACGTTCAGCTGAAGACCTTTGGAAACAATTGGGACTCACCCAGCTCCAGGGAACAGAGAAGATCAAAAAAAGTTTTATCAATGATTATTTTGATACTTATGGACTTAAAACGGCTAAGAATATCGCCACAGGTAATCGTGCCGCAGTAGCAAAAGACCTTTTGACCTATGTAAAGCAATATGTGAATAGCGCATCTTTCAAGGCGGCTTATGAGAAAGAGAGAGCCAGCGCAAAGCCCACTCTATCAACTCCCAGTAACAAAACCAAAGAAAGCATTCGAAAGGATAAAATAGAAGAAACAGAAAAACTGATGAAGACAACCGAGGAGATCATCAGGACCAGCAATGCTGATATGAAGAAAACAATGCAGGACATCCTGACCATGCACAAAAAGAACCTGGAAGACTATAAAGACCCCAATAGCCAGACAATCAATATGCTTTGGGAACAGGAACTGTTTATTCGCGAGTCAGATAAGAAGCATTTTGAAGAGAACCAGAAAAGGTATGAAACAGAATATCCTGCCAATTACAGGGATATCGTTAAGGTGCGTTTGAAAAGATACCTGGAACTGGCAGCCACTGTAGATTTCAGTGCGGAGTTGGTTGAGAAGGATGGAAGGAAAAGATTTGTGAAGTCTTCCTATGAAGCAAAGAACTATGAATGGAAGACGGTCTATCGTGCAGGAAAAGAGGTGTATGATGTGGCAAAAGTATTTGCCGAACAGTGGTTGAAGGAGCTGTAGATCCGAGCCCCGATAGCTATCGGGATGCAGCAAAAGGGGTACAATTCATACGTGAGTATACCCAAAAACAAGGAGACGTAAAATTACTCAAGGCTCTGATAATCAATAAGAAGAGGGAGTGGACACCCTGGGATCGCCACATTTCATACGCTGATTTCCTCAATTCATCCGGAAAAACGGCAGGTGATACGTACGTCCCGAATGCTCCTATAAATTTGTATTAATTTGTAGATAATGCAAATGAAAAGATACAGTAGCAAAGAGCCCTTGATTTTTGTGTGGTTTATGGTACCCTATACAATCGTGATGAATGGGCTGGTCTTTGGCAGCTGTGTTTTCAGTTCTTTGAAAGTTTTTGCAAAGCTGTTTGGCATCTCAGTGGTCTACTTTGCAGTGATCTATTCCATATTTGGAGTAGTGGCCACTGTGGTAAAGAAACGATTGCCTGAAGACGGACAATTATTCAAACGGATCGGCATTTTGCTTCCACTGTTCTATGTGATGAATTTATTGACAGTACAGGGGCTCTACATGGTTTATGAGAAATTAGATTTTAGCAATTGTTCAGTTCTCCGGAATATGGAATGGTGGGTAACAGGTTTTGGATGTTTGTCCAGTACCATTATCACCTTCCTGAATGAAGCTGTGGTGGGTTGGGATAAATGGAAATCGTCAGTAACAGAAACAGGCCGTTTACAAAGTGCTTATCACAAGAGCAGGCTATTGAGTTTGAAAAGGCAGATCAACCCGCATTTCCTTTTCAATTGTTTCAATACACTGAGCAGCCTGATCAATGAAGATGAAAAAGAAGCGGAGCAATTCCTGGACGAACTCACAAAGGTGTATCGCTATCTGCTAAAGGGGGATGACGAACAACTGGTGACCCTGGCTGAAGAACTAA
This sequence comes from uncultured Bacteroidota bacterium, assembly GCA_946479535.1. The sequence goes on along the minus strand of CAMLGP010000310.1, from coordinate 1,892 downwards.
AATTTGCGAACTCCTATCTCTACCTCAATAAGACCCGTTTTGGGGCTGCGCTTGAAGTAGAGATCAATATCAGGGATGAAGACAAACAAAAGAAAATTCCACCGTTCAGTCTGCAGGTGATCATGGAAAATATCATTTACCGGAATGCCTTTAGCAAGAGTAGTCCCATACAGATCCATCTTTATACCAATAATAAAAATGCATTGGTGATAAAGAACACGCTGCACCCGAAACCGGTAAAGGATATCATGGATTATGAGGAAGCGCTGGATAACCTGATCAACAAGTACCGTTTATTATTTAAACCGGAAGTAGAAGTATATGAAACGGCAACACACCGTATGGTGATATTGCCATTGATAGCAGAGGAGGTGCCTGTATGAAACTGATCCGGCCAGCTAAGGTATATATCTGGGGCTTTGTCATAACCATGCCCTTTATAACTTTTGCCTTAAACAATATTCTTTATGATGAAAGGGCAAAATCTGAATGGCAGATTTGGGTATACTCAACCTTGTTGCTGTATTTCATTGGATTCTTTTCATGGTATGGTCATGTGCAATATGAATATTTTATTCAGCGAAAGTTCCCGGAGCTGAGGCAGACAGCAAAAAGGGTTATACTCAAATTGCTGACCAACGTTTTCCTGATGACGCCTTCCGTACTGTTCATTTTCTTTGTGTATGACCAGTTTCATATTCTTGGGTACCGGTTACATACGGAGGATCTGAAACTGGGATATGTAGTTGGGTTGTGTGTCAATCTTCTTTTTGTAACCTTGTGGGAAGTTCTTTACTTACTGGATAAATATAAAGAGAGCCTGAGTGAAAAAGATCTTTTGGAACAAATGAGTATGGAGCAGCAGTTTGAGAACCTGAAGAGCCAGATCAATCCGCATTTTCTTTTCAATTGCTTCAATACATTGTCTTCCCTGATCCAGGAAGACAAAAAAGAAGCCGAGAAATTCCTGGATGAACTGAGCAAGGTGTATCGATACCTGCTGAAGAGTAATGAAGACAGTATCAGCACTGTAGAAAAGGAACTGAAGTTCATTCAGTCTTACTATCAGTTACTGAAAACAAGATATGGCAGTGGATTACAGCTGAGTATTGATGTAGATAAACGGTATTATTCTTACCTGCTTCCTTCGCTCAGTCTTCAGCTGCTGGTAGAAAACGCAGTAAAGCATAATATTGTTTCAAGATTACAGCCGCTTGTTATCGAGATATTCAGTGCGGCAGGTAACAAGATGGTGGTGAATAATAACCTGCAGCGGAAGCAGTTAAGTAAGGCTTCCACAAGAATTGGCTTAAATAATATCAGTTCGAAATATAAATTGATGAAGCAGACAGGATTTCAGATCATAGAGGGGGAAAGTAATTTTATGGTGGTGTTGCCGCTGGTGTGGAATGATTCGAAAGATGGCGGAAATTAGAAATAAGGCCAGCTGGTTGTTGGTGAAAGCACCAATAATGGCGCAAAGTGATTAGTAATATATTTTTGACTAAATAAATACATGCAGGTATGAATATTTTAATTGTAGAAGACGAGGATCTGGCGGTAAAGAAAATACAGAAAACATTGTCGGCAGTAGACAGTGAAGCGGTAATAACGGGAATTACAGACAGTATCAAGAGTACCGTAGAGTGGTTGCAGCAACATCCGCAACCTGATCTAATCCTGATGGATATTGAACTGGCTGATGGGCAGAGTTTTGAAATATTCAACCTGGTGGAGGTGAAGAGCCCGGTTGTATTCACTACTTCTTATGATGAGTATGCGTTAAAGGCGTTCAAGGTGAACAGTATTGATTACCTGCTTAAACCTGTTCAGAAAGAAGAATTGCAGAACGCGTTGAACAAGTATAAAAAGATGAAAGACACTTATACTCC
>CAMLGP010000309.1 GCA_946479535.1 uncultured Bacteroidota bacterium | reverse complement strand
TTTAAAACAATACTGTGAAAGACATTTGAAAGGACAGTATGAGATTGAGGTAATTGACCTTCTCATAAAACCTCAACTGGCGGAGGGTGACCAGATATTTGCAGTGCCCACACTGGTAAGGAAAGTTCCGGAACCGATCCGGAAGATCATCGGTGACCTTTCAAACGAAGAAAAAGTACTGGTTGGGCTAAATATCATTCCGGTTGAGCATTCATCTGCTGTCAAAAGCATTTAAAATAAATAATTGAAAAATAAAAAAACGATACAGCCTGTCTACCACCTAAGGTTATACATTGCCGGTGCTTCGCCCAATTCCAACCGTGCAATCAATAACATACGGATCTTTTGCGAAGAATACCTGAAGGGCCGTTACCAGCTTGAAACGATTGATGTTTATCAGCAACCGCAGATCGCTTCAAATGACCAGGTAATTGCCTTGCCACTTTTAATTAAATCATCTCCACTCCCGGTCAAACGCCTTATAGGAGATATGTCTGACACGGAAAGAGTGAAAAGGGGACTGGACCTGGATGTATCATCAATGTTGAATAATGCCAATGAAGGTTAAGAAAACATACGAGGAACTAAATGAACAGGTAACTGAGCTGGAAGTTCAGCTCCAGGAAGCGCATGACATCATCAGTGCCATACACAAAGGCGAGATAGACGCCTTTATTGTGAATAATGAAGGGAAGCATGAACTATACACATTGAAGAGTGCAGATAAAACCTACCGCCTGTTTATCGAGAAAATGAACGAAGGCGCTATTACATTGAACAAACAAAACATTGTTCTCTATTCCAATTCAGCTTTTGCGGAACTGTTAAATACCCCTTTGGAAAATGTGATCGGATCGTATTTTGAAGACCTGGTCCCTGCCGATTTTAGAGTTTTGGTCAACCAATTGATTGAGAATGCCTGGAACCTGGCAGAAAGCAAGGCTGAGATTGTTCTGCCAGCCCATAATAAATCAGTACCCGTATTGCTTTCTTTGAATGCACTTGAAACAGACGGCGGGTTGGCCCTGAGCATTATTGCAGCAGATCTTTCCCTTCAAAAAGAAACGCAGGAACAAAAAGCTGCCATGGAGAAAAAGGACGAGTTTATTTCCATTGCCAGCCATGAACTTAAAACTCCCGTTACGAGTATTAAGGGTTATGTGCAATTATTGCAACACAATTTTCAGCATGACAACAACGGCATCGCCGCGAATTTATTAAGCAGGGTGGATTCACAGATCAATAAACTGTCCAACCTGATCAATGACCTCCTGGATGTAAAGAAGATTGAAAATGGGCAATTACTATACAATGAAAATGTGTTTGATTTCAATGACCTAGTAACAGAAGTGATTGAAGAAACTTCACATGTCCTCAAAAGACATACTTTACTGAAAGAGCTGGGGCAAAGTAAAATGGTGAAGGGCGACAGGAATAAGATCGGCCAGGTGATCATCAATTTTATAGACAATGCAGGAAAGTATTCGCCACCTGGTTCAGAGATACAGGTGAGGACTGATATTATCGGCAACAGTATCAGACTTTCCGTTAAGGACCATGGAATTGGAATTTCCCCGAATCAACATGGAAAAATATTCGACCGCTTCTTCAGAGTATCCGGGAAAAAGGAGGATACTTACTCCGGATTGGGACTTGGCCTGTACATTTCTGCGGAATTCATCCGGAGGCATAAAGGTACCATTGGAGTTGAAAGTGAAAGCGGAGATGGCTCTACCTTTTATTTTACCATACCTATTGTAAGTTAATCTTCCGGATAGCCTAAAAAGCCCACAATAGTTGCTGTTATTTAGTTTATTACTTTTGTAAGATGAAAGAAAACAGGCTTCTCATCCGTTTTCATAAACTACATTCCCTTGTTAAACTTATTATCGCATTAACTTTCGCTGCAATTGTGCTTTTACTGGTAAGGCATAAATCCGGGCCTGTGCAGGTTATGAGTGCCTGGGTATGTTTTTCACTGGTGATGCTGGCTTTATCATGGGCTACAATGCTGACAGCTCATCCCCGGGAGATCATGACCATTGCCAGGAACCAGGACCTTAGCAGAACGCTTCTCTTTCTGATTATCCTGGTGGCTTCATTTGTGAGCCTGGTCACAATTGTATTGATGTTGCGTGAACTACCTGAGCCCGGTGAGAAAGGATATTATTACAACGTAATACTTTCAATTGCTTCTGTTGCATGCTCGTGGATATTGATCCACACTGTCTTTACTTCACATTCCGCTCATCTTTATTATACCTGCAAAACAGAAGAACACATTGACAAACCTTATAGGGGCGGACTAAATTTCCCAAGTGAAAAAGCGCCTGATTACCGGGACTTTGCCTATTTTTCTTTTGTGGTGGGCATGACCTTCCAGGTTTCTGATGTTGCAATTACATCTGCAATCATTAGAAGACGGGTTTTATTCCATGGACTTATTTCATTCCTGTTTAACACCATTACCCTGGCTATTAGCATAAATATGATTGCAGGACTGCTTCATAAGTAATCAATATACCTTATTTCAATACTACCAGCTTTCCTGTTTTGGCTGATTCTCTTGCGGCTTCCAGAATACGCACCACGGTCATATTATTTTCCAGGGAATAAAGGCCATATTCCGCCATGGTGATCTTTCCGCGCAGATAGTCTGCGAGATAAGAAAAAGGATCTGTATATACAGAAAGATCCTTTTCATTCACCTGTAAAGATTTTTCGCCGCGCGATTGGCGGTTCCGGAAAAGGTAGTCGTGACTGTTTTTAGTTACAACATAGCCGCTGTCGCCATACACCTCCATATCCTTTCTTCCAAAAGGCCAGTTCCACGATGCCTGGATAATACATTGGGCCGAAGGATAATTTACGATGATAGTAGCCTCATCATCCACCCTGGGATATACAGAGGGTTTGAAAGTTCTGGTATTTGCCAATACTGAAACTGGCTTTGCGCCTTTCATTAGATAGGTCATCAAATTGGCGCCATAACAACCAAAATCAACAATTGCCGCTCCCCCTTTTTGATCCGGTTCAGTAAGTCATTCCAGGAATTCCTTTTGAACATGGATCTCCTTTGGCCCTTCATGTCCATGATGGAATACTGCTTTTTTAAGTCCGCCTATACTATTACTATCATTCACCAGTTGAAAAGTTTTTTCATTGGTAGCATACCAGGAAGTTTCATAGTCAGTGAGTAAATGTATATTATACTGCTTTGCCAGTTTTTCCATCCGTAAGGCATGGTCCAGTGAAAATGCAAGTGGTTTTTCTACCATTACGTGAATCTTTCTGGGGGCACAGGCTTCTACTACTGAGAGGTGCTGGTAAATTGAACCGAAAGCCAGTACAGCTTCTGGTTTGACCGCGTCTAACATTTTACCGAGGTCATCATATAGCAGGCTGGTGCTGAATCCATACTGCTTCGCGTATCGCTCTCTCAGTTCTTTGTTAGGTTCGTATACTCCAACCAGTTCTACATCTGGTTTATTTTTTCGTCCGAGTATCCAGCCCACATGCCCATGAGTAATGCCCGCAACGGCTACCCGAAGGGGAGATTTAGCGGTTGTTTGGGCTGTTGTATGCTGGATTGAAAATGCTAAAAGAAGGACGAGGAGGATTGCTAACTTTTTCATATGCAAGAATACATAATTTGGCTATTCAATAAGCTAATACTGGTAAGAATCCGACAGCAGCCATTACGTATGATCCACTGCTCCAAAAAAGGCCTTATTTCTTGATCCCTTTGAATATTTTCGCTACTTAGTGATGTATATGCGTAAAATAAGCGTGCTTCTGTTTTTGGTGAGTCTTTATAGTCATTTATGTGCCCAGCAGACAGGTAAAAAGACTATCCGTATTACCGTGGTGGATGAACAGAACAATGTGCTTGCCGGGTCCACAGTGTATCTACTTAGTGGTGATTCCGTGGCTATTCACTCAGGTTCTGCTAATGCACTGGGAGTGATAGAATTTACGGATCTGGATCCAGGTAAATACAGAGTGCGAGCCACCCGAACAGGATATGAAGATGGTATTAGCGCCTGGATTGATCTGGAAAGAAACACATCCTTTTCAGATCTTCTTATACTTAAAGCAAAAAGCGGAGTGCTAAAGGATGTTATTGTAAGTTCAAAAAAACCGCCCATCCAGTTCCTTCCTGATAAAACAGTGATAAACCCTGATGCCAGTATCACCAATGGTGGAGCTACGCTCATGGATGTACTGGAAAAATCACCCGGTATAACGGTAGGAAAAGATGGCAATATTATCATGAAGGGTAAACCGGCTGTTACAGTATTTATCGATGGCAAACCCACTCAATTAAGCGGACAGGACCTTCAATCTTATCTTTCAGGGATCAGTGCTTCACAGGTTGATGTGATTGAATTGATAGAAAACCCGGGTGCCAAATATGACGCTTCAGGCAATGCGGGTATTATTAATATTAAACTGAAATCCAACCGTGTGAAAGGATTCAATGGGTCATTGAATTTAAGTGGTGCGCAGGGGATCTATCCCAAAACGGGTAATTCACTCAATCTCAATTACCGGAATGGAAAAGTTAACTGGTTCCTGAATTATGGAATACGTTCAAGCAAGGAGAAACTAAACCTGTATACACTCCGGAAATATTTTAATACCAAAAATGAAGATTCTGTTTTGCTGGAACAGCCCAATGTTGACAGGACCCAGATAGATGCGCAGAATCTGAAGACAGGTTTTGATTTCTTTCTGAATAATCAAACCACCTTAGGTCTTGTATTCAACGGGGGAATATTTAACAGGAAATCCAGCAGCTTTGCCGCTATTGACT
>CAMLGP010000308.1 GCA_946479535.1 uncultured Bacteroidota bacterium | reverse complement strand
GCCAAAGCGTACAGGAATGCCGGATCTGTATGATATCAAAGGTTATTTGAGCCTTACCCAGTTTTGTGGTGAGTCCAACTACATTAATATCTCGGAGTATACAACCAATGTAGCAGGCAGGGTTGGCATCATTAATGCCAGAAAATCATGGATCGCCCAATTCGGCGATGTTGATACAAGCCCTGTTTTAACACTCGGACCCTACGTAGTGAAGTCCGGATATACTTACCAGGTACGGGTGGGTGCTAATACAAATGCTGGCAACAGGCCGTTTAACTATTCCGAGATTAAAACGGTTGTAGTACCATAAGTTTTAATGATCAAAATCATAGCTGACATCAAAGGGTGTCTCAATTTTGAGACACCCTTTTTTACAAAATGATCAGGTTTGCAGGTAATGAAATAATAAAAAGTGAAAGATGAAGTTGAGAATTAAAAAATCAGTGAAACTGGCTCTTGTGTTTCTACTGGGAGTGAGCAGCAAATCATTCAGCCAGCGTGTTCTTACCTATGTAGACCCTTTTGTTGGATCAGGTGCACACGGCCACGTCTTTGTTGGAGCAAGTGTACCCTTTGGCGCGGTGCAGGTGGGTCCTGATAATTTTTATAAAGGTTGGGACTGGTGCTCAGGCTATAATTACAGAGATAGCATGTTAATTGGTTTTGCGCAAACACATTTAAGTGGAACTGGTATTGGTGATCTGGGAGATGTGTTAATTATGCCTTATACAGGATCAGTAAAAATAAATAAGGGTATTGAAACGCAGCCCGGAAGTGGTTACGCTTCAAAATACTCACATAAATACGAAACTAATAAACCCGGTTTTTATTCAGTTAAATTATTAGATTATAATGTAGACGTGGAACTGGCAGCAACTGAGCGAGTGGGTTTTCATCAATATCATTTCCCCGCAGGCAAAGAGGCGCATGTGATCATAGATCTGAAGGAAGGGATTAATGACCGCAGTACAGAATCCTATATTGAACAAACCGATAAATATACGCTGGAAGGCTATCGTTTCTCCAGTGGATGGGCAAAAGATCAGCGTATCTATTTTGCCATAAAGTCTTCTATTCCTATTGAAAAATTCTCAGTGTATAAGAATGATTCATTAGTAGAAGGTGCCAGTGGCAAGGGTGCGTTCATTAAAGGGCTGATCAGTTTCAGCCAGGCACCTTCTCTTTTACAATTAAAAGTGGGTATTTCACCAGTAAGTTCAAAAAATGCACTGGCAAATATCCAGGCCGAGATCCCTCATTGGGATTTGAAAAAGGTAGTAAAAGAAGCTGAAGCAAAATGGACAAAGGAACTATCAAAGATCAGTGTTGAGGGGAATAGTGAAAAGGATAAACGGATATTTTATTCTGCGCTATACCATACAATGGTCAACCCTTCTCTCTTCAACGATCATAATGGTGACTATCGGGGTACGGATAAGAAGGTTTATGAAAAAGCGGCCTTCGCAAACTATAGTGTTTTTTCTCTATGGGATACCTATCGTGCCAATAATCCCCTTTTTACGATAATGCACCCGGAAAAAGTGACTGACATGATAAACTCCATGCTGGCTATTTACCAGCAGCAGGGGAGACTTCCCATCTGGCATTTGATGGGGAATGAGACAGGGACCATGCCCGGGCTTAGCAGTATACAGATAATTGCTGAAGCTTATTTAAAAGGTATAAAAGGGTTTAATGCAGATACTGCCCTTGTTGCCATGAAGAAAACTGTAAACTATGATGGTATCGGATTAAATTATATCATTCAGGGTAAAAATATTCCTTCTGATAAAGTAAGAGAATCTGTTGCCAGGGCAATGGAATATTGTATTGGTGATGGGAGTGCTGCCCTGATGGCAAAACAGATGGGTAAGCAGGATGATTATGCTTTCTTTGATAAGCGCTCAAAAAATTATCGCCAGTATTTTGATCCATCCAGTAAATTTTTCCGTGGTAAAAGAGAAGACGGGACCTGGAATCCGCAATTTAATCCTACCCGATCTTCCCGTCCATGGATAAACGATTATTCAGAAGGTAACGCTTATCAGTATTTGTGGCTGGCACCACAGGATGTGACCGGCCTGATGTCATTGATGGGTGGAGAAGAGAATTTCAATAGGAGACTGGATAGCCTGTTTACCATTCCTTTGGATACCACCGGTGGTCATCTTGCAGATATGACGGGTTTGATTGGACAATATGTTCATGGGAATGAACCAAGCCACCATATCACTTATTTATATACTTATGGAGGCCAGCAATGGAAAACGGCGGAAAAGGTGCGTTATATCATGAAAGATTTTTATCATGATCAGCCTGAAGGAATTATCGGCAATGAAGACTGTGGTCAAATGTCTGCCTGGTATATCTTCTCTGCACTTGGATTTTATCCGGTATTTCCTGCTTCAACCAATTATGTAATAGGAAGCCCTGCATTTACTAAGGCCAGCATTTCAGTTCCGGGTAGAAAGAAATTCACAGTGGAAGCCGTTAACAACAACCAGCAGAATATATATGTTCAAAGCGTTCAGCTCAACGGTAAACCCTACACAAAAACTTACATTTCACATAAAGATATTATGAAAGGCGGTACACTTAAACTTATTATGGGTAGCAAGCCTAATTATAACTATGGGAAAGCTGCAGACGCACGTCCTGTTTGACGGAAAATAAAGTGATAAAAAAGTATAGCCATGAAATTTATATCCGGATTAATGAGTAGCTGCCTGTTTACTTCGCTGCTTATTACTGCCCAAATTTATGTTCCCACTCCTGTCACCCAGAACAATAAGTTGATGACTGGGTACCAGGCCTGGCAAACAATACCAATAAATGCAAATGCACAAACGAAACATAGTGCTTCTTCTAAATTTACAAGCTATAAGGGATTGATAATGGCTGGTTACCAGGGCTGGCATAATACACCGGAAGATGGGGCCGGCAGGGGATGGGGGCACTACCTTGATAACAGAACAAGAAAGCCTTTTGCAGATGGTAACCTGAAAATTGATCTATGGCCGGAACTGGATGAATATAAAAAGCTCTATAAAACTCCGTTTAAACATGCAGATAGTAGTGTTGCTTATTTACCCAGTGATAATGATGAGTCTACTACGGATGTCCGTTTTAAATGGATGAAAGATTACAATGTTGACGGAGTATTCATGCAGCGGTTCATTGGAAACACCCGGAAAACAGGTGATGGGAGCGTCAGAAATCATTTCTTAAAAGTGATAGCTGATGCCTTTAAGGCATCTAAAAAATATGATCGTGCGATTGCCATAATGTATGATCTGTCCGGAATGCGTGACACTGCTGATATTCCGGTATTCATCAATGACTGGAAATTGCTGGTAGACAGTCTGAAAGTTACCAGCGGAGGCAACAAACAGACTTATCTCTATCATAATGGCAAGCCACTGGTAGTGATTTGGGGTGTTGGATTTAATGACGGTCGTAACTATACCCTTAAAACAGTTGACAGGCTAATTGAATTTTTAAAAAACGATCCTCAATACGGAGGTTGCTCAGTTATGTTAGGTGTGCCAACCTATTGGAGGGAGTTTGGAAGAGACTGTGTAAAGGATACCATGTTGCATGATCTGATAAGGAAAGTTGATATCGTTCATCCCTGGACAGTTGGAAGATACCGGGATGAAGCAAGCTATGCTATTTATGCAGACGTTCAAAAAGGTGATATTAAATGGTGTAAAGAAAATAAAGTGGATTATGTACCGAATGTTTTCCCTGGCTTTAGCTGGCATAACCTGAATCCAAATTCACCCCTTAACCAGATACCAAGAAATCGTGGTTTATTCTTTTGGACACAATTAAAAGGAGCCATTAAAAATGGAGCAGAAATGATCTACGTGGCCATGTTTGATGAAGTGGATGAAGGAACGGCAATTATGAAGGTTTCAAAAGATCCCCCTGTGGGATTGAGCTCATTTGTAACATTTGAAGACGGGATACCCTCAGATTATTATTTATACCTTACCGGTTATGCCGGACAAATATTAAAAAAGAAAATTCCATTACGGGAAGATATCCCGCTACCAAAGAATAATACCCGTTCCAAATAACCCCACTTATTCACAACCATGGAAATAGGTATTTGCCTTATTAGCCAGGGCAAATACATGTACGCTTAAATACTCAAAACATTACAAACAGACCCGGAATGAAAATAAAAATTATTGTAGCCAGTGCGTTTGGCTTATTATCCTTCTTTATTTATTCCTGTAATAATCAGGATAGTTCTTCCACTCAATCTGCTGAACAGAAAACCGAAATAAAAAGTGCAGATACTGCAAGCACTGTAGGTAAAACGGATACCGTCACCGTTCTGCCTAAAGCGCAGAATGTTGTGGAAGATGAAAAGAAGAAACCAGATACCAGTTCTGCGAAAGGGAAACTCAAACTACCAGTGGTAAAAGCTGATCAGATTAAGGCAGACGCAATTGATCAGTCTGCAGTTGATGAAGGAAAAGAATTGATCGCCAAAGCTGATTGCCTTGCGTGCCATAAACTGCAGGATAAACTGGTTGGTCCTGCCTATGCTGATGTGGCAACCAAATATTCTTATAGCAAGAGTACTGTGCAGAATCTTGCCAGTAAGATTATCAGTGGTGGATCTGGCGTGTGGGGGCAGGTTCCTATGACACCACATCCGGGTATTACTGCTGAAAATGCACAAAAGATGGTTACCTATATCCTTACTCTAAAAAATAAGAAGGAAAACCTATAGATAAGGAAGAAGAATGGGGTTATTCACTTAGCAGTAAATGCGCTTTCCTGAATTCAAAAGGGGTTTTGC
>CAMLGP010000307.1 GCA_946479535.1 uncultured Bacteroidota bacterium | reverse complement strand
GCGGAATGCAATTGCTGGAATGGGCAATTGAAGAACCAGAACTATTTGAACATATTGTGCCCATTGCAACCAACGCTGCTTTATCTCCCTGGGCTATTGCCTTCAATGCCTCTCAGCGTATGGCCATTGAAGCAGATAGCACCTGGCTTGAGCGCAGATCAGATGCCGGTCAGAAAGGACTGGCTGCTGCACGCTCTATTGCGCTGCTTTCCTACCGCCATTATAATGGTTATGATATTACTCAGCCGAGAGACAAAGCCTTTGTAGCCCTCAGTCAGAATGTTGAATTTGCCGCAGATAATTACCAGCGTTACCAGGGATTAAAATTGGTAAACCGCTATAATGCGATATGCTATTATCGGCTTACACAGAGTATGGACAGCCACGATGTGGGTTTGAATAGAGGCGGTGTGCAGGCCGCCTTACAACAAATCAAAGCAAGAACTCTTGTTATCGGAATTAAATCCGATGTATTATACCCAATAGGTGAACAGGAATATCTCCGTAACACTATCAAAGGCGCTGAATTATTAACCATCGCCAGTGATTTTGGTCATGATGGGTTTCTGCTGGAATATGAGAAGATTGAAAATGCATTAAGGAAGTTTGTTGAAGATAAAACATCACATCATTTAAAAGTAGTGAACGAATAGATATGGATACGCATAAACAACTCACCATCGGACTTTTTGGATTTGGAGTAGTAGGAGAAGGACTTTACAAAGTGCTTCAGCAGACACCCTCCCTGAAAGCTAACCTGAAAAAAGTGTGCATCAAGAATCCCGGAAAGAAACGGAATGGGCCAGCTTCTTTATTTACAACTGATAAAGATGAATTATTGAACGATCCTGAGATCAATGTGATCGTTGAAGTTATTGACGATGCCAATGCCGCTTTTGAAATTGTTTCAACCGCATTGAAGAATAAAAAAGATGTTGTAAGCGCCAGCAAGAAAATGATCGCTGAACATCTCCCTGCCCTGCTGGAGTTGCAGGAAAAAACCGGACAATCCCTGTTATATGAATCAGCCGCCTGTGCTTCCATCCCTGTGATCCGCAACCTGGAAGAGTATTATGACAATGATCTGCTCCATTCAATCAAGGCAATCGTTAACGGGTCTACCAATTTTATACTCACCAAAATGTTTGAAGAAGGCTTGGATTTCAAACAGGCATTGATCCTTGCCCAGCAATTAGGGTTTGCGGAAAGCAATCCCAAGCTGGATGTTGAAGGATATGATGCGGTAAATAAATGGACCTTTCTGCTTACGCATGCCTATGGCATTATGGAGGCCCCTGAGAATATCCTGTTCAATGGTATTCAAAACATCCAGGCCGGTGATGCAGCTGTAGCCAAATCAAAGAACCAGCAGATCAAACTGGTTGCTCAGGCCAAAAAGTTGCAGAATGGAAAAGTGGCAGCTTTTGTATTGCCCCAGTTCATTCAGGCAGATGACCATCTTGCCTTTGTTAAAAACGAATACAATGGTGTGGTAATAGAAAGTGGTTTTGCCGATAAGCAATTCTTTTATGGAAAAGGCGCCGGCAGCTTTCCCACAGCTTCAGCTGTTTTGAGTGATATATCTGCCCTGCGCTACCAATATAAATACGAATACAAAAAGCTTTATCATCATACTCCTCACGAGCTCAGCAATGATGTATACCTGCGGGTGTATATCAGCTTCGACAAGCTGGATTCCATCCCCCATGACCGATTTGAGTGGATTGAAGAATGGTATGCCCATGAAGAAAGGAAATACCTGGTGGCTGTTGTATCATTCAGTGTATTAAAAGAGAATAACTGGTGGAGGGAAAACAACACTTCACTTATTCTGGCAGCCGATCCTGTTATAGAGGATATCGAACTCCGGAAACTGAGAAAAAAGAGCCTTGAACTGGCAGGGATTGTTTGATCGGGATTACCTTTGCAAAATGCGGGAACTCTCAATTGTTGTAACAGTCATGAATGAAGAGGATAATATTAAACCTCTTCTTGAGGCCATCCGTTCAGCCATGGGTAATCTTGATTATGAAGTGATCCTGGTGGATGATGGCTCAACTGATAAGACAAAGCAGCAGATACTGGATAATTCCGATGACCGGACCGTGTTGGTGGAACTCCGGAAGAATTATGGTCAGAGTACGGCAATGACTGCCGGAATCGATTATTCCCGCGGTAAATATGTGGCACTCCTTGATGGCGATCTCCAAAATGATCCCACTGATATTCCCGGTATGCTTGATCTCCTTAAACGGGAAGACTGGGATGTGGTAGCCGGAAACAGAAAGAACCGGAAAGATGGTATGTTCCTGCGCAAAATACCGAGTGGGATTGCCAATGCATTGATACGCCGGATGACAGGTGTATATTTTAAAGACTACGGCTGTACGCTCAAACTCTTCAAAAGAGAAATTGCAGAAGAATTGGGGCTTTATGGAGAATTACATCGCTTCATTCCTGTTCTGGCCAAATTACAGGGAGCACGCATCACCCAGGTAGATGTAAAACATCATGCGCGCCAGTTTGGCAAAAGCAAGTATGGCATCAACCGCACATTCAAGGTAATGGCGGATCTGATTTTAATGGTCTTCTTCAGGAAATATCTTCAAAAGCCCATGCACCTGTTTGGAACCATCGGGTTTGTAAGTTTTGGCCTGGGTTTGCTGATCAATATCTATCTCCTCATCTGGAAACTGATGGGTCATGATATCTGGAACAGGCCGATATTGATCCTGGGGCTCATACTCTTATTAGGTGGTATTCAATTCATCACCATTGGAATTATCGCTGATATTAATGTACGCACCTACTTTGAATCACAGAATAAGAAGACCTATACGGTGCGCAGAGTTTATCAGGGAAAGAAAGAAGAAGCCGAAAAGGATATTACCGTTTAAGCAACAGATCCTGGTTAGCCATAAACCAGTTGTAGAATTTCTGTAATCCATCCTCCAGTTTAGTATTCGGATGATAGCCAAAGAGTTTTTTGGCTTTGCTGATATCGGCAAATGTTTTGGGTACATCCCCTGGCTGATCTGGAAGCTGTTCAATAATTGCCTTCTTACCGGTAGTGATTTCAATGGCCCTGATCAATTCCTTTAACGATACCGTATAATTATTACCGAGGTTAACAATCTCAAAATCGGAACGGTCATAAGAAATAGCACCCATTATCCCCTGCACGGTATCATCAACATAAGTATAATCGCGACTGGTACTGCCATCTCCATAAACAGGAATGGGTTTGTCCTGTATCATTGCCTTCGTGAATTTGTGAATGGCAAGATCAGGCCGCTGCCCCGGACCATAAACAGTAAAAAAACGAAGGGCCAGGAATCGTATGCCAAATAGTTTGTGATACACATGACCAAGCATTTCGCCAGACAGCTTGGTGCTGGCATAAGGGCTGATGGGCATCAGGGTTTCATCTTCTTTCCAGGGGAAATAGTCATTTACACCATATACACTGCTGCTGGATGCAAAAACAAATTGCCCGATTTTTTTCTCCTTTGCAAAATCAAGCAGGTTTTGTAACCCGATGATATTCGCCTGCTGATAGCTTACAGGGTTTGCAATACTGGGCCGTACGCCGGCCTTTGCTGCCAGGTGAATAATTGCGTCTACCTGCTCCGGTATTGATTGGGCCAGTTCCTTACCTGATGTCAGCGCCAGGTCCTTCTTCAATAATCTGAATTGATCCTTCCCGGCGAAATCCCGGATATTCAACAGCTTTATTTCTTCAGCATAGAAAGGGTCAAAATTATCAATAGTGGTTACCTGAACCTCTTTGCCACTATTGAACAAGGCCCTAATAAGATTACTTCCAATAAAGCCAGCACCGCCTGTAACCAGGTAATGGGTCATCTGTTTATTTTATATTTTTATAATTAAGCAAGATGGCGTTCAGCAAAGCTTCAGGTCATCTGTTTATTTTTTATCATTATCTGGTCAGATGGAGCGCCTACAAGCATTCCCTTTGGTGTAATATTATTGTATAGCGGTTCATACTTTCAAAATCCCCGCAAAGTAACGCATATAATTCCTTACTTTGGTTAACAGGTGGAAAATGATAAAGACCATATAATAATCTACGTAACGGCCAATTTTGCCGGGAAAAATGAGCTTTATAAGTGGCTAAAGCGATATGCCAAAGATTTCGATGAGCTTTTTTTGTATTGGGATGAATTTGTATTTACCCCTTATGATATTGATAGTTATGACGCAGTGCTTGTATTGAATACTCCAGGAAAAAAAATAGCTATTACAAGCGATCCGGGAAGAACAATTGTCCTGATGATGGAGCCCGGTATCAAAACGCTCCATCCCTGGATGTTCAAAGGCACCGGGCAATATTCAAAGGTGTTTTCACCAGTAGCCGACAAACAAAATATTGAACCTTCTCATGGATATATGGGATGGTACTTTGATAGAAGTTTTCATGATTTAACCTTTTTACCCCTACCTGAAAAAACAAGGGCTCTTTCCTGCATGGTTTCCAGTCTCAAGCAACTGGAAGGACACCGTTTACGATTGAACTTCGTAACCAATTGCAAAAAGGAAATACCTGCTATGGACCTATTTGGTAAAGGGATAAATTTCATCACTGATAAAATGGACGGTCTTCTACCCTACCGTTACAGCCTTGCAATAGAAAACGCCTCAATCCCTTATTATTTCACAGAAAAGATCAACGACTGCTTTCTGGCTTATACAGTGCCACTATATTATGGTTGCCGAAATATAGATAAATACTTTCCCTCCAGGTCTTATATTCCAATTGATATCAATAAGTCCGATGCTGCCATTAAGAAGATCAGGGACGTAATTGAAAATGATG
>CAMLGP010000306.1 GCA_946479535.1 uncultured Bacteroidota bacterium | reverse complement strand
TAACGACCTGGCGGGACCCGCCTACAATCTTGCCAATGCCAGCCGGATTGAAATTATATGGGGTCCAGTGTCCGCTTTATATGGCTCAAACGCATTTGGAGGGGTGATCAATATCATCACCAAAAAAGGAGCAGAATTAAATGGATTACAGGCTCGCCAAGCCTTTGGAAGTTTCAACACAAGGCAAACAACGCTGGATTTGGGAAGCAGGACTTCCAATTGGGAATTCGCCGTTTCAGGATCCATTTATACTTCTGATGGTCCACGATTTAAGAATCGCGACAGAGACTATTCGGGTTCTTATGTTAATAATGCCTACTCGTTCAACACTACCATTGGCCATTATGGGAAATTTGGAAAGACCTCCTTCGCATTCAGGACCTATCGCACACCGATGGGTTGGGGCACTTATTCAAATAGCCCAACTGTGTACCTGGGACTCCCCTCCCAGGGAAACAATAATAATGGCACATTAGGGGTACTTGCCCGTTCCATTCGGGGTGAGCGGTCAGGTTTGATCGACTCATACCTTAGAACCTTCTATCTTTCCCAGGAGAACACATTCGGCAAGGTGCAATTAACTGGCACTCTTACCTACCGCGAAACCGGAACAGCAGACGATTCCTACATTTATGTGACTGCGGATGGACGAAAATTGATCCGGGTGCTTGTAGCCAGTTCATCCAACCGGTTAAGTGGCAAATTGACTGGCAGGTATTCACCTTCCCGCAACAGTATTTTTTCAGCAGGAATTGAGTATTTCCAGGATAACGTTGAAGAAGGTGGACGGCATTCCACCATAGATGTTTCCACTATTTACCTTGTTGATGGCCGGGATACAGTATTAAATCTCAAATCTAATTTTCTGCCGAGAGCATTTGATATCCGTAATAATATTGGCAGCTATATTCAATTTATTCAATCCACATCACTTTTTGGTAAAACTGTTTTTACCGCAGGGCTTCGGTATGATCATAACAGCTATTTCAGTGATGCGCTTAATCCGCGCATAAGTATCGTCAATCAGCCAGACAGCACACTGACTTTTAAATTTCAATATGGGAAAGCATTTCGTGCTCCTTCCAATATCGAGATATATCAGACTCCCGGAGGAAATTTCCAAATTACACCCGAGAAAATAACCACCTATGAGATCAATGCGATCTATACAATAGAGAAAAGCATTCGCCTGCAATTAAACGTATTCAGAAATGATCTGCGAGATGTTATATTATTAGGTAACCTTTCCGGCACTACCCCTAATAAAAATCCGGGATCAATGACAGTGACGGGTATTGAGTTTTCAGCTGACATGATAACTGCCAGCAGAATTTCGCCCTTTGTGAACTTTACTTTTCAGCATGCCCGGGAAGGGAACCTCCTCAACGGTATGTATTCCGATGTAGCGGGTATAGCAAAAGTAAAAGGAAATGCAGGGCTCTTAATACCCCTGGACAAACAGTTCAAATTGTCTGTCATCGGGAATTGGGTGGGAAAAAGAACACCGCAACTAACCAATCCGTATGGACCTGTGGAAGGCTATCTGCTAACTAATCTGACCCTGAGTGCAGGTAATCTTTTCGACAAAAGGATTACAATGAGTCTGGCACTTCATAATATCTTTAATGTTAAATGGCTTGATCCAGGATTTAGAACTGCCGACGGGTTCTTATATTCTACCGTTCTTGAACAGCCCGGCATCAATGGTTTATTTAAGATTGGTATTGATTTATAGCAAATTCTTAAAGATCATTACATGGATTCCAAATTATTGTGATCAACAGTAACCATATAAAAACACTGGCCTTACGATATTTATTTCCGGCAGTTTTACTGCTGGCTTCAAGTGCATCAATTAATGCCCAAAGGACCGATCAAAACGCTAACCTGAAGGCAGTATTCATTTACAATTTCACCATGTATTTTGACTGGAATGCTGCTTCCACCGATGCTGATTTTATAATCGGCGTTATTGGATCTTCACCTGTAAAACCCGCCCTTTTGAAGGTGGCGGCAACTAAAGATGTAAATGGAAGGAAAATAGTAATAAAATCATTTAGAAACGCGGCCGATATCACAGCGTGTGATATGTTATTTATACCGGGAGATTGCAAAATACCGCTGTCAATGATCCTGGAGAGAGTTCCAGAAGGCACGTTGACAGTAAGCGAAAAGCCCGGTTATGCAATGGCCGGCGCCTGTTTGAATTTCCTTCTTGTTAATAACCGACTAAAATTTGAAGCTAACCTGGATGCATTATCCAAAGCGAGATTAAAAGCAAGTTCACAATTACTAAAATTGGCAATTATTGTAAATAAGCAATGAGGTGAAAGGAGGTAGAAACATATCCATAAAGAACAAGCTGGTAACAATACAGTTATTTACCAGTCTCATCGTTCTTGGCCTTTTTGTGACGGCATTTCTGATCCTGGATATCAGGGGCTATAAAAGAAGAAGAATTGAAACTCTTCAGGGATTGGCCGAGGTCATTGGAACAAATGCAGCATCCACCTTGCAATTCCAGGATAATGAAGCAGCGCGCCTGATATTGAAAAATCTGATACAGGTATCCCCCAGAATTGCATCCGCTGTCATTTATGACAGGAACGGGAAGACCTTTGCATCTTATCAAAGGACTGACAGGGTGCATGTTCCAATCCCGAAAAACGTGTCCGTTTCAGGAGCTTTGACTGTCAATAAACACTTATTCGTATATAGAAATATAATGGGTCCCGATGGTGTAGTCGGGTCTATCGTTGTTGAATCAGAACTTATCGACCTGTATTCGCTGAACAGGGAGAAATACATTGTCACTGCCATCCTGGTTTGCTTTGCCATCCTGCTCTCATTAATTATTGCCTGGATAATACAGTCCTTTATATCCAGGCGCCTGGTTAACCTGTCAAATACCATGCAAACTGCAACCGAAACGGGAGATTACAACACGATGATCAATGACGAAGGCAAGGATGAGATCGGCATACTTTCCCAATCGTTCAATAGATTAATGGCGCAGGTGCGGGAAAATCAACGGCGAAAGGATGAATTTATCGCCGTTGCCAGCCATGAGCTAAAAACACCACTCACAAGCATAAAAGGATATATAGAGCTTTTCAAGCTATTGACTACAAATGACCAAAACAAAACCGTGATCAATAAGGCACTGGCGAACGTGGAAAAACTTGAGCGGCTGATCAAGGATCTGCTGGACGTTTCAAAGATTCAAAGCGGCCAGCTTGAACTAACGCTGGAAGAATTTGATATATGCGAATTAATAACTGAAACAATTGGATCCTGGGAATTGTTATCTCCCCATCACAGGATCAGATTCAACGGAATAAAGGGAAAATGTCTTATCCGGGCTGATAAAAACCGGATTGAACAGGTGTTTATGAACCTGATCTCTAACGCCATAAAATATTCACCAGGTGAATCGGAAGTGATCGTGACCATCTCCAACTCAGCAAAGGAAACGGTAATCACCGTTCGTGATTTTGGCATTGGTATTCCTGAAGGCGAGGAAGAGGCAATTTTTGAAAGATTCTACCGTACGGCCAATGTTACAGAACATATTTCAGGATTTGGGCTTGGACTTTATATATGTAAAAATATAGTGGGTAAGCATGGTGGCAGGATTTGGGTACATAAAGAATCAAAAGGCTGTACATTCCATGTTGCATTTCCCCTTGTCACTGATTCATCTCCTATAAAAAACAAATTGTCATCAAAATATAATTGAAATGAAAAGAATTCTGGCGGTTGATGATGATAATGATATTTTGCAGTTGCTTGAAATGGTTTTGAAACTCCATTCCTTCCATGTTAATACCATCTCCAAATGGCAGGATATTGATGACAGTATAGCTTCCTTTAAACCGGATCTTATTCTGCTAGATGTGTCATTAGGGGGCGCCGACGGGCGTGATATCTGTAAAAAGCTCAAAAAACAGGAACACACCAGGCATATACCGGTAATTTTATTCTCAGCCAATTTTCAGTCGGAAGAAACCATAAGGGCCTGCGATGCACAGGCATTCATCGCAAAGCCATTTAACCTTTCGGACCTGGTTAATACTATTGGTGAATACGCTGCATAGAAAGCCATTACCCAATTCTAAAGCTCATCCAAATAAAAAAGCCCGACGGCTTTCACCGTGGGCTTTGTGACCCCGTCAGGATTCAAACCTGAAACCTTTTGATCCGTAGTCAAATGCTCTATTCAGTTGAGCTACGGGGCCCTCTAATCACCCAGCCTAAGCATGGATGAGAAGGCGGCAAAGGTAATGGAAAACTGTTTTTCGGCAAAATATTAAGAGTTATATCGCTGAAAATCATAGGATTTTTTATAAACGGAACAGTCAATAAGCCCTCTTTTATTAGCTTTACGACTTATCGCCATTCAGGCTCATAAAACGGCTCCTGGTAGCCGAAGCGTTAGCGAATGCGGCAACAACCATTTCAATCACATGACATGAATAAATACCTCCTCTTTTTCTGCCTGCTGGTGGGCCTCTCCGCACAGGCACAACTCAAACCTGAAGATGTAAAAACATTTACCCTTAAAAACGGAATGAAATTCCTGGTGGTGGAAGACAATTCCATTCCCAATGCCAATATGTACCTGTTCTACCGGGTTGGCTCAAGGAATGAACACCAGGGTATCACTGGCCTCTCCCATTTCTTTGAACACATGATGTTCAATGGCGCCAAAAAATATGGCCCTAAAGAGTTCGATCGTAAAATGGAATTCAATGGCGGCGCCAATAATGCCTACACTACAGAGAATGTAACCGTTTACACCAACTGGTTCCCTACCTCAGCCATGGAAACAATCTTTGAA
>CAMLGP010000305.1 GCA_946479535.1 uncultured Bacteroidota bacterium | reverse complement strand
TTTCAGCCATGAAGTGCACACCTGCAAAAACGATCATGTCTGCACTGGTCTTTTCAGCCTGTTGCGCCAGTCCAAGGCTATCCCCGATATAATCGGCTACATCCTGGATATCGGGTTCCTGGTAGTAGTGCGCCAGCAAAACAGCATTTTTCTCTTTCTTGAGCCGTTCAATCCCGGCAAAAAGATCAAGCGTTGGATCCAGTTCCACATTCAGGAAGCCGTTTTGATCTACATGGGCTTTTGCATTTTCCAAAGTTTCTGTTTGCATCGTGTTTCGTTTGATCGGGGAGCAATATTCCAACCCCTTTCCCAATTTTTCAAAAACATTTTTTACAGACCCGTTCTTTAAATACTAATAGTAATAATATAATTTTTATAAAAAAGCTTATTATTATTACGCGTGTGAATTCGTGGATAACAATCCTTTACAAAAGTAGCTATTCACTGTTATCCACATTTAAAACAAGGAAATTCACATAATGTTTTCACGCCAGTACTGCGTTCCAGGGTCATATCCACAACTGTGTCAAAAACGGGTCTGAATAAAAACAACACTAATTTAATAGTTGAGCCTGTGAATTTCTACTTAATAACTCTTAGTATGTTTACCCGCTTGCCTGTTTTTGGACAAGGTTTAGAACTTAATGGCCAAGAGTTCTATTTCATATTCACGTTTCACGACCACATATTCACATTAATTTAATCCCATTAACACTTTGATGGGGAAAAATAGTTTGATTATCGGTACTTTTTGTTGAGCTATCAAAATAGCTCATTCAACCTGTCATGAATTTACATAATTAAGATCAAAGCCTCATAATCATTCATCTAAAGCAGATTACCTAATTTTAAAGCTTCAAATTATAGCGAATGAAGTCAATCAAACATTTATTAGTTGTTCTATTTGTCAGCATCACCTCTTTAGCTCGTGCCGATGAAGGAATGTGGCTACCGTTTTTATTGGAAAAATTGAATGAGAAGCAGATGAAGGGCCTGGGAATGAAGATCAGTGCCAAAGACATTTATAACATAAATGCGGGTAGTTTAAAAGATGCTATCGTGAGTTTTGGAGGTTTTTGTACCGGTGAAGTAATTTCTTCCAAAGGACTTGTATTGACCAATCATCACTGTGGTTTTGATGCTGTGCAAAATCACTCCACACTTGATCATAATTATATCCGGGATGGATTCTGGGCCATGAATAATGGACAGGAGTTAACCAATCCGGGCTTGTATGTAACATTTATTGTAAGAATTGAAGATGTAACAAAAGCGGCCCTGAATGGCGTAACCCCCGACATGAAAGAATCGGAGAGAAAGGCTTCCATAGATCAGAATATCCGGAATATCAATGCCAGCGCCAAAAAAGAATCTTATCAAAAAGCGTTTACAAGAGCTTTTTTTGAAGCCAATCAGTATTTTCTTTTCATTACTGAAACATACACTGATATACGTCTGGTAGGTGCACCTCCAGCCGCTATAGGAAATTTTGGGCAGGATACAGATAATTGGATGTGGCCAAGACACACTGGAGATTTTTCTGTTTTCAGGATTTATGCAGGGAAAGACAATAAACCGGCCGACTACTCAGCTGATAATGTTCCTTACGTCCCCAAAAAATCGTTATCAATTTCCCTGGATGGTATAGCAGAAAAAGATTTTACCATGGTCTTTGGGTTCCCCGGTAAAACCACAGAATATCTTCCCTCAATTGCTGTAAAACAAATAGCCGAACTAAATGATCCTGCAAAAATTGCTGTGCGGGATAAGGCGCTGGCAATTCTGAACAGCTTCATGCGAAAAGATGAAAAAATAAAAATTGAATATGCAGCCAAATATGCCACTGTAAGCAATTCATGGAAGAAATGGAAGGGGGAAGTATTAGGTCTGACCAGAACTGATGCACTGGATAAAAAGAAAAAGTATGAGGCAGAGTTTCAAAAAAGAGTAGATGCTAATTCTCTATGGCAATCCGAATATGGTAATCTGCTATCAGAATTGCAGGCTGCCTATACGGAGCTTGAACCACTGGGCCTGGCAAGAGATTACCATACTGAAATAACTAACAGGATTGAATTATTCTCATTATTTAACCGGATCAAATATGTTCAGCAATCCCGCGGCAAGCCTGATTATGATAATATCCTGACCAGGTTTAGAGACTCATTGAATCAGTTCTATAATGAATACGAGCCAATAGTTGACAAAAAGCTATTTGAAGGACTAATGCCATTATATGTAAGTCCCAAAGTAAAAGAGGTGAGTGATTTTGCCAAATGGGCCAGTGAATTCTATGATAATACCGAACTGGACAATGGAAAAGTAACCCTGGCTCTCGCTCAATCAGATCCGGATGCTTTATTACAAAACCTGGAAACAGATAAGGCGTATGGTACCTATAAAGAAATCATAGCTGATTATACCACCAATATATTGCCGAAATTAAACCTGGTTCAGGCAAGGATCAACCAGCTGCAGCGAAAATACATGCAGGCTCAGATTGAAGTTTTTAAAGAGAAAGCATTTTACCCGGATGCCAACAGCACGTTGCGGATTACCTATGGAAAAGTAAACGGTTACACAGCCAGGGATGCTGTTAAATATGATTTTAATTCTTATCTGGATGGAGTGATCGAAAAATATATTCCTGGCGATTATGAGTTTGATGTTCCTCAAAAATTACGCGACCTCTATGCAAAGAAAGATTATGGGGTGTACGGAAAAAATGGAAGAATGCCCGTTTGCTTTATTGCATCCAATCATACAACGGGAGGTAATTCCGGAAGTCCAGCACTGGACGCTTCCGGGAATCTGATTGGCCTGAATTTCGACAGGGTTTGGGAAGGCACCATGAGTGATATCAACTACGATCCTTCCATTTGCCGTAATATAATGGTCGATATCCGGTATGTCCTGTTCATTATCGATAAATATGCTGGTGCCGGCCATCTTATAAAAGAAATGAAGCTGGTTCATCCCAAGAAAGGAAAATAACACACGCTAATTATTGATTTATAAAGGCTTATCTCGGTTCTTCAGCCAGAACCGAATTATCTCTTTTCAAAGGCGCCTCCATCCGCCCCTGTTAACCTCTTTATATGCCTAAAAATCATATTTTTGCAATCCTTTTTTAAAACTGTTACTCAATATGTCAGTAATACAGCAGATCCAGGAGAAGTATGCTAAGTTGATGGCTATAATCATTGCGGTTGCCCTACTCACCTTTGTAGTTATGCTCGCCTTTGAAAATGGCGGCAGTCTGTTCCGAGGAAGTGCCGGAACTGAAGTAGGTACTGTGAATGGACAGTCAATAGGCCTGACTGATTTCGGTAAAAAAATAGATCAGCAGGAAGAAGGTTTAAAACAACAGGGATATACTGGTACCGCTGCCCGTCAACAGGCTGTTGAACTTGCCTGGAGAGGTGAAGTAAACCGTTTGCTTATGGCATCAGAGATCAATGAGCTCGGTATGCAAATTGGAAAAAAGGAGCTGGGTGATATTCTTTATGGCCCCAATCCACCTCAATACCTCCGTCAACTGTTCTCAGATCCCAAAACGGGCATTTACGATGCCCGCCTGGCCAAATCAAAGATTGATGAAACAATGCGTAAAGCAAAGCCTGAGCAAAAGGCAGAGCTGAATGCCTATATGCATGATCTGGAATTTGTGCGGATGAATGAAAAATATAATTCATTACTGAGCAATAGTATCAACTATCCGAAATGGTATATCCAAAAACAGAATGATGATAACAGCCAGCTGTCAAGGATATCTTTTGTAAGGGAAGTATATTCCAGCATACCTGACAGCACCATTTCTATCAGCGATAAGGAAGTAGAAGATTATGTAAATGAACATAAGGATGATCCCCAGTTCAAGCAGGAAGAGAATCGTAGCATTGCTTATGTTGCTTTCAGTGCTTTGCCTACTGCTGCAGACTCTGCCGCTACACTTAAAGAGGTAACTGATCTTAAACCTGAATTTGATACCACAAAAGAAATAGAGAATTTTCTGACAAAAGCAGGAAGCGCTATTAAATTCACAGATGATTATTATCCCAAAGCACAATTGCAAACAGCCAATCAGCAAATGGGCGCAGTTTTTAAGGATACTATCCTTTCGCTGCCCAAAGGCGCAGTTTATGGACCGTACCTCGATGGCGGCACCTATGTACTGGCCAAGATGGTAGATTCCAAAATACTTCCTGATTCGGTAAAGTGCAGACACATATTATTGGGAACAACGGATCCCCAGACACAGCAACCATTGATGGATGATTCTGTGGCTCACAAACTGGCAGATAGTATAGCGCTTGCCATAAAGAACGGAGCCAATTTTGATACACTGGAAACAAGGTATTCAACCGATCAGGCCTCTCATCGTGAGAAGGGAGTTATGACCTTTTCATCTACTCAGATTCAGGGAGATGGTTTTGCACCTGAGTTTGGTCAGTTTATCCTGAATGAAGGGAAGCCTGGTGAAAAAAAGGTGGTTCATACTCAATTTGGATGGCATTACATTGAAATATTGGCTCACATCAAACCTGAAATGCATTACCAGATTGCCTACCTGGCTAAGCCTATTGAAGCTAGTGAAGAAACCGATGCCAATGCCAGCAACGAGGCTACCAAATTTGCAGGTGATAGCCGCGATCAGAAATCATTTGATGCTAACGCAGAAAAATTAAAGGCGAAAGGAATTAATAAACTATACGAACAGAATATTTTACCAAACGCGTTCCAGCTACCCTCTTTAGGAGTATCAAGACCGTTTGTCAAGAATATTTATGCTGCGGACCTGGGTGATGTTCTGGCCCCTGAAAGAGTGGGTGAAAGCTATGTAGTTG
>CAMLGP010000304.1 GCA_946479535.1 uncultured Bacteroidota bacterium | reverse complement strand
CTATTACCAAAATAGGCCTGTGCTATTTTAATAAAATCAGATTTCGTTATCGCATTATCGGTTCCCAATGCTTTTGCATCATAATAGGCTATGCCGGGCCTGTATACCCTATGTGCTATTGTTTCCTTAGGCCTTACCTGGGTTGTAAGATTAAAAGCCACCGGCTCATTTCCAACCTGCAGCGTTATTTTAATGCTTGCATTATTTGCATTGACTGAGTCAGTTCCCTTTTTGAATCCAAGAAAACTATCGGTACTAATGATATTACTGGCAGTTATTTCATTGTTTGAAAATTCTACTTTTTGATTACCTCTGCTAATTCGCAATACAACATTCTTGTCTGCCGGCTTATTGATAATAATTGACAGGGATTCACCACTTACAAATTGCATATTCTTCAGTAAACCGGTAGTAGCAATACTTTCACTGTTAACACTATTATCAGTACCAATGGTGAACAGGATGGATTTGGATTGAGCAAAGGATAAAACTGTACAGATCATCAATGCGATCAACAGGCAGGAACGTTTCATGCTGATTAGGTTTATACAATAATTGAATAGTCACGATAAGGCGTGGCATCCGCCAGGAAGTTTGAAAATTTGATTATATAGGAGAATTTATCATCGCCTCCGATCAGGATACCCAGCGGAAATCCATCCTCGTCAACTACTACTGATCCGGAATCTCCTTCAACTGAAGGTGATGAAGGGTTATCCTGGGCATCATAATGGGTAATACTGAACAGATCGGTAAGAATATAATTCCTGTTATCCGGGTAAGTCAGTGATTTCTCCACCTTGTGATTATATACCACCGCTTTTTTATGACCAGATACCTTCCCGAAAAAATGAACAGGTATTTCATTCACCGAGTCCGCAGGACCAACCTCTCTCCAGTCTTTGGTGATCTTTAATTTTAAATTGATATCCTTAAAGGGCGCCGTGTCATTGCATATAGCGATACCCACATCAAATGTATTGGAGAGAGTACCATCAGTAATTCTTGCGATCTCACTTCCATTCACGCCAATGATCTCAAGACGGCCGGGACTGCCCCACCAGTCTGAATCTGCTTTTAGTACATGCCAGCACGACAAAAGATATATCCTCTGAGAACTTTTCTTTTTAATAAAACATCCAAGCGTTCCAAAGCCATTGGCCCTGGAAATATTGCCGATCTCACTACCACAATCAAACCCCGGGAAACTGTGCGTCTTTGCAGATGAAACAATAAAATAACTGATGGGATATCCATTATAGGCATCACCCACCTTTGCAATAGCCAACTGCATGGCAGCATTATTCTCAACATGTATCTCAATAGCCGTCTCTTTGATCCTGTTTCGTTTGATGAATCCTTCTTCTACTGATACAATCCCTTTTACCGTAAGAAGCTGTGCTTTTACGTTTTTAATGGAAAGAGTAAGTCCAGCCAGCACCGGGGTAACAATAACCGGCTGCCGGGGACCCGGTATCTGTTTCACATTGCCTGTGCCTGTTGTATTATCTGTGTCAGCTGGAGTGTCTTTTTTCTCCCCAGGTTTTACTCCTGCTCCTCGAACAGAGACCAGCTTCTTCAACAGATCAAACCAGAATGGCGCTCCCAATGATAACATGAGCCCTGTAATAAAGATCCCCAGGAAGCTGAAGAAATCAAACTTATTGTGCTTCCATCCAAGACCTAAAACCAGGTTGGCCTCATCGATATCTTTTTTGATCCGGGCATAACTAGTATCCATTATTTGTTGTGAATGAACTGTTACTCCATTGGGTAATACATAATCCTTATACCCGGCGGTATCCCTGGCCAGTTCAATCCCCATTTGCACCATTTGATTGCGTGCTTCTTTATCCTTTGAAAGTATACGTGCAATACGAATTGAATCCACATTAAAGATCAATGCAACTACAAAACCCAGCCAGAACAGGATCAGCTGCAGCTTACGTTTATACCAGCCTGTTGCCCTGTCCTGCGTTTCATTATACCATTGCTTGATCTTGTCTTTAAATAAAACGATATCACCAGTTGAGTTATCAAACATATCCGTCAAATGTTTCAATGTAGCCAGCTGTATATGATGGGTATTATACTTAAGGCTAAAACCAACCTTTTCCATGTCGGTGGTTCCTGTACCTTTATCCTTTATTAATTGAATGAGTGTATCTGAAAAAATTTCCGCCGTTAAGTAGGAAGGTTTGGTCTGGCTGAAAAAAGTGGTTTGCTCTCCGGCCTTGTTGGATAAATATTTGATGGCGGGATACTCATAGAACCGGCCCGCAAAACTCTCTTTGAAATCAGGAAATTCTTTGAGAAAGTATCGCTGGAGAAAAGATAAAAATCCGCTGCCCTGGTTATAGCCATCATTCAGCATTTTTTCAATGGAAACGCGTAGTATTCTGGAGCGCAATCCCATCCAGGTAGCCAATATCTCTCCCAGAATGGTTACAAGGAGACTATATAGAAGGAAGACAAGGACAAGGCCTATAAAAACATCCAGCGCAACATTGTTAAACATAACTGTTCTGGTTTTTTGTATTACTTAAACCAGTGGTATCAAGGCTTGAAATTACCATGCTTTGATAATCCTGCAATAGTCAAACCACTGAGCTCGCACCGTGTTTTCACCAGTCCGATTTGGATTTCTTCCCTTCGGCAGTAATGGAAATATTAACGGAAGAAAAAAGATGTGATAAGATATACTAATAACCAGGCTTATCTAATTAAAGAAGAGTTTTAAGCAGGATGGATAACAGGGTGTTCAGTAAGCCTGTAAAAAAATTCCCGCCGCTCACAAGGGGTTGTCAACGGCGGGAAGGGGAATCAATCCGGAAAAGCCCTCGAAATGATACTGTTTAATGGTTAAGGGTTTCAAGACCCTAAACTAAAGGTCGGTTAATGGTAAATCGAAAACAACGGGTCTTTAGCTAATTTTTGATACCGTTTTTAAACCCCCAACCTCACCGTTTAACAACGCTTTTTTTCGGGCTAAATATGTAATACCTATGGGTATTAATTACATCACCTCTTTAAAACTCCACTTATGCCAAATCAACCAATTCCAGTCCCTCAGGCCGATGCCATGGTCGCTTCTTATGTATCCTATATGACGAAGCATGGGGTCAACATGACACAACAGACACTAAATGTTTCTTTCACAACTCCAGAACTCATGGCCTGGCTTGACCAGGTTAAGGGCTTCACCGATGAATTTCGGGTCTGCGTAGGGGTTTACCCTGACGGAGAAACCAAAGCAGGCCGGATCACTGCCATTATCTGGCCGTATAAAGGGGGTAAACCTGCCACCTGGCCCGCAGATGATGGAAAAGGCGGCGGAGGTAGTAGCTTTATACCGCCTTTTAATGAAGGTGGACTAACACCTTAACTAATGATTCCTCTTTACTGTACTTATCTCGGCTGCCTGTTTTTCAGTTTCCTTATCGTTTTTATTAATCGAAAAGCGCTGAAGGGCAGGCAGCTTTCTTTATTGATCCCTTACCTGTTTCTGGTATTTGCTCAGGAACTAACCATCTTCATTATTAGGGAAACCTCTGCTAAACCTGATGTGGTTATTGCATATAATTTATATAGGCCCATAACTGTCTGCGTTTTTGCATGGCTTTTTTATCATTTTCCTTTCAGGCAGATTTATCGCAAAATCATACCATGGATCGTAATTATTTATCTGGTTATCGTTGCTTATTTTTTCTTTTTTGTAAGTTCAATCAAGTCTTATAATAGAGAACTATCACTTGGCGGTGGAATAGCTCTCACATTGTTTGGAATTCTCTTTCTCTTCGATTATTTTAACCTCGACAATGCAATTGAGGAAGAAAAATGGAGGCCAGTCCTCTGGATCACCGCAGGCATTGTAATTTTTTACCCTGTAGTAAACATCTGCTTTGCCTTCTATAAAGACATTTTCGCGGAGAACGCCATGATCTTTGGGGTTTATTTGTATAATGCAATCCCTCAAATATTAAGTATTATTATGTACAGTAGTTTCGCCTTTGCTTTTTACTTATGCAGAAAGAATTACTATTTGGATTAACCTTCTCTATTGTCTCAGCCAGCATTCTCGTGCTTTTACTTGCAGTTGCAGGTATTATGTTTTTTCTCATTACCCTTAAAAAAAAGAACAAGCTTATTATTGAGAAAGAAAGAATGGCACTTGCATTTGAAAAAACGCTCCTGAATGCGAAACTCGAGATCCAGGAACAGACATTCTCTTATATCAGCTCAGAAATACACGATAATGTTCTCCAGATCCTTGGTTTAGCCCGTTTAAACCTTAATCGTATGGAAGAAGATGGCGATGTGCAAAAAATTGTATTAATTGATGAGCAGATGGGCAATGCAATTGCTGATCTTCGCAACCTGAGCCATTCGCTCAGTACCGATGTAATCCGCAATACGGGGTGGATCAAAGCCGCCCAGCGATTACTAACTGACCTGGAAAAGACCGGAACTTGCAAAGTCACATTCTCAGCTGAGGAAAATTTACCTGTATTGGAAAATGAAAAGCATATCATTCTTTTCAGAATGATACAGGAGATTATTAATAATATTATTAAACATGCAAAGGCCAGGCATATAAAATTTACGGCCGGTAAAACTCCCGGGCAGATCATTGTTGCCATTGAGGATGATGGGAAAGGTTTTGAACCTGAGAAAATAGCAAAAGGTGCTGGACTGCAGAACCTGGAAAGCCGTTCTGCATTGATTGGGGCAAAAATGAAAATTCAATCCGCACCGGGGAGTGGTACTTGTATAACCATCGCCATTAATAGTTGACTATATGGACCAAAACCTTACGAATATCGCCCTCGTTGATGACCATATACTACT
>CAMLGP010000303.1 GCA_946479535.1 uncultured Bacteroidota bacterium | reverse complement strand
CACCCGAGCATTTGCTGCTGGCAACAGTGCAGGGTAATGATGCTACTGCCAAATTATTGAAGAACGCAGGCCTGACTGAGAAAGGCCTGGTAGCAGCGATCACCGATCTGAGAAAGGGTGAAACCGTAACTTCTCAAACACAGTCGCAGGAATTCAATGCGCTGAATAAATATGCCAAAAATCTGAATGAACTGGCAAGGCAGGGTAAACTTGATCCTGTAATTGGAAGGGATGAGGAGATCCGCAGAACCCTTCATATTTTATCACGTCGTACAAAGAACAATCCCATACTGGTAGGTGAACCGGGTGTAGGTAAAACTGCCATTGCAGAAGGCATCGCACATCGTATAGTTAACGGTGATGTGCCAGAGAACCTGAAATCTAAAATAATCTATGCCCTCGATTTAGGTCTGTTGATCGCGGGTGCAAAATATAAAGGTGAATTTGAAGAACGTTTGAAAGCGGTGATCAAGGAAGTAACAGGTAGTGAAGGAGAGATCATTCTTTTCATTGATGAGATCCACACCCTGGTAGGCGCTGGTGGTGGAGAAGGCGCCATGGACGCAGCTAATATACTAAAGCCCGCACTGGCACGTGGTGAACTGCGTGCTGTGGGTGCAACTACTTTGAATGAGTATCAAAAATATTTTGAGAAAGATAAGGCATTGGAAAGAAGATTCCAGAAAGTGATGATTGATGAACCTTCACAGGAAGATGCTATCTCCATTCTTCGGGGTATCAAGGATCGTTATGAAACACACCACCATGTGCGTATTAAAGATGAAGCGATCATAGCAGCAGTGGAATTATCCAGCCGATATATCACTGATCGTTTCCTACCGGATAAAGCAATTGACCTGATCGATGAAAGCGCTGCCAAGCTTCGCCTGGAGATGAATTCCATGCCGGAAGAACTGGATAAGCTGGAACGCCAGATACGTCAGTTAGAAATTGAGCGGGAAGCCATCAAGCGTGAAGATGATGAGGTAAAGCTGAAAGAACTCAATACCGAGATAGCCAATCTCTCCGTGGAAAGAGATACGCTCAAGGCAAAATGGAAAGAAGAAAAAGAACTGGTTGACAGGATCCAGAATGCAAAAGCAGAAGTAGAGAATCTCAAGCAACTGGCTGAACGTGCCGAGCGGGAAGGTGATTATGGTAAGGTTGCCGAAATAAGATATGGCAAGATCAAAGAGCAGGAGAAAGTGATAGCTGATCTTTCCAAACAACTGGAAGCAGGAAGTGAAAAGCGCTTGCTCAAAGAAGAAGTGGACGCAGAGGATATTGCAGAAAGTGTAGCGAAAACAACTGGTATTCCTGTTACAAAGATGTTGCAAAGCGATAAAGAGAAATTATTACACCTGGAATCAAGACTTCATGAAAGGGTAGTAGGTCAGGATGAAGCGATCATAGCCGTTGCCGATGCCATCCGGCGCAGTCGTGCAGGATTGAGTGATCCCAAAAAACCAATCGGTTCATTCATCTTCCTGGGTACAACAGGGGTAGGTAAAACTGAATTGGCAAAGGCACTGGCAGAATACCTGTTTGATGATGAGAGCATGATGACACGCATAGATATGAGTGAATACCAGGAAAAGCATACAGTGAGCAGGCTGGTAGGTGCGCCTCCGGGATATGTTGGATATGAAGAAGGTGGTCAGTTGACTGAAGCAGTCCGGCGCAAACCGTATAGTGTTGTATTGCTGGATGAAATTGAAAAGGCTAATCCTGATGTCTGGAATGTTCTTTTGCAGGTATTGGATGATGGCCGGCTAACAGATAATAAGGGACGGGTGGTGAATTTCAAGAACACGATCATTATCATGACCAGCAATATTGGTAGCCAGCTGATCCAGGATGCCTTCGAGAATGTGAATGATAAAACCGTGGACCAGGCAACTGACAGGGCCAAACTGGAAGTAATGGCATTGCTGAAACAGACTATCAGACCAGAATTCCTTAACCGGGTGGATGAGATCATCATGTTCAAGCCTTTGATGAAGAAAGAGATCATGGGTATTGTGAAGATCCAGCTGAACAGTTTAAAGAGACTGGTTGCACAAAGTGGGATTCAGCTTCAATTTAGTGACTATGCTTTGGAATACCTGGCAGATCAGGGATTTGATCCTCAGTTTGGTGCCCGGCCATTGAAGCGGTTAATTCAAAAGGAAATTGTAAATGAACTGAGCAAGCGGATACTGGCTGGAGACATTGATAAGAATAAACCAGTACTGGTTGATGTGTTTGATAATACAGTGGTATTCCGCAATGATGCTACGCCTGCAGAGAGTGCCAGGGAGAAGGATAAGAAAAAAGCGACTTCATAAGGTTATTGCAGGTTGTTGATAAGTAATGGAGGAATTACGGTGGTTTCAGGGGAAAAACCGATATTCCTCCATACTTTTTTGCCCTATCTTTACGTTTAGAGTCGAATTTGATTTCCAATCAATATCTTATGAATCAATCTGTATTTACACCGGCAAACCGGCCATCCATAACTATGATACGAATTACATTAGTCCTTGTTGTTATTGCCGCCCTTGTTTTTGCAGGGTTTAAAATCTTCACCCCTGGTCAGTCTTCCAGCTCCCTGTCTTCCGCTTCTGCTCAGGCGCCAGAACAGCAAACCATTATCAGGATTGATTCTACCGATTCAATGATGAATGCCCTGTATGATGAAAAGATAGCTCATATTACCAATGGCGATACTTCAGGCCGCTGGCCGGTAAAAGCGGATTATCCGCTGAGAGGCGCCATTTTTCCCTATAAGCGTATCGTTTCCTTTTATGGAAATCTCTACAGCAAGAATATGGGTATACTGGGTGAATTGCCTCCAGCCCAGATGCTGGCCAAACTTCAAAAGGAAGTACAGAACTGGCAACAGGCAGATTCAGCACTTGAAGTCATTCCCGCTCTTCATTATATAGCAGTAACAGCACAATCCTATCCTGGAAAGGGTAACAAGCATAGATTAAGGATGCCCTTCCATCAGATCGATTCTGTACTGAATATGGCTTCCCGGATCAATGCAATTGTGTTTATTGATGTACAGGTTGGATTAAGCACATTGCAGGAAGAGATCCCTGAGCTGGAGAAATACCTCCAGATGCCACAGGTTCATCTGGGGATTGATCCTGAGTTTTCCATGAAGGGTGGACAGGCGCCAGGAAAAGTGATTGGTACGTTTGACGCAGCGGATATTAATTATACATCAAACTATCTCGCCAAACTGGTAAAAGAAAATAATCTGCCTCCCAAAATTCTGGTAATACATCGCTTTACCAGGAACATGGTAACCAATTATAAGAATATCAAGATCCGTCCGGAAGTACAGGTGGTAATGGATATGGATGGATGGGGAGGGCCCACACTGAAATACAGCACTTATAAACAATGGATATCCCGCGAACCAGTACAATACACTGGATTCAAACTCTTCTATAAAAACGATGTCAGGAATAATCAGCGCATGTTAACACCCAAGGAAGTGCTGGCCCTGAAACCGCAACCGGTGTATATACAATACCAATAAACTAAATTATCCCGGTAGCTATCGGGACCAGGTATTTCTAAGAAAGCGCAACCAGTTTTCAGACAGGATATTATTGATATCATTATCAGTATAACCTCTTTTGCGCAATAGAGAAGGAAAATCATTGAGGTTTGCGATGGTTTCAAGATCGTATGGACATTGTTCCTTTCCAAATCCACCATCCAGGTCGGAGCCAATACCCACGTGAAGGCTGTTGCCGGCCAGCTGACAGATATGGTCAATATGAGCAATGATCTTTTCCAGGTTGCATTGCATTTCTTTTGGAGCTGATTTGCCACGTACCCAATCCGGTACAATCATCCAGGCATCAAATGCAGCTCCTATTACAGCTCCTCTATCAATTAAAACCCTGAACTGATCATCCGAAAATTGTCGATTATGATTGACCAGGCTTCTGCAATTTTGGTGGCTGGCCCAAACTGCGCCATTGAAATGGTCCAATGCCTGCCAAAACGCATCATCACAAAGATGGGTAGCATCCAGGATGATATTCAGCCGCTCCATTTCTTTTAAAAGGTCAAGCCCATGCTGATCCATTTTCCCGGTGGCATCAGTGCCATTGGCATATCTCCCGGTTCCATAGTGAGCAGGGCCCACAGCTCTTAATCCATAATCCCATGCCTTTTCCAGGTAAGAGAGATCAATCAGGGAGTCAGCCCCTTCCAGGCTGAGGATAAAGCCAACAGGCTTCTGTTCTGCCGGGCTCCCATCGTTCCATTGCGCCAGGTGTATTTCCAGCGCCCGCCGGTGGGTGATCTGTACCATTTGACCTTCCTCTTCCATTGCACGGTACCACGCCAGTTGTGCCTGGGTTTGCGCCCAGGCCTGTTCCGGGGAGTTCCATCCGGGAAATGCATACCCCGGAGGGGCAAACCGGGCGATCTGGGTGGCTACTACGAGGCCTATATTTCCTTCCCTTAAAGCTGGCAGAGAAACTGTTCCCTTGCCACGGTCAGGTTTATCACTCATGCCCTTTTCCCAATCACGGATCTGTGAAACCGGCATCCGCAGATCGCGATTCCATTCCATGGCATTCATTGCCAAATCAAGATGAGCATCTATTATCATTGATCAGGTATAGTATTAATCAGCATTATAAAATTTCGAAATTTCCCAATTCCAAAATTTCAAAATCTTATGTACTTGTCCCTTGCCTCATGTTTCCATTCTCCGGTTACATTTCCGTTTTCAATAGTAAATGATCTTTCATACAACGCAACGGTTGGACATACATGAAAAGGAAGACAGTATAAAATATCTCCTACTTTATATGAATGATCAGGAGAAACATCAGCA
>CAMLGP010000302.1 GCA_946479535.1 uncultured Bacteroidota bacterium | reverse complement strand
CTCTTGCTAATTATTTCCAGGAAGGCAATACTGAAGTCCTCTATTATTCAGGTTATGCATTTTTCCTGGGCCTTATGCTATTTGCAAAAGCCATTTACAGTTTCCATAGTACAGTGATCAGCTTTTTTCAGGAAGAATACCTTGATTTTGTAATGCAGAGCTGCGGCCTGCTATTTTATATGGCCTTTATGCAGAAATTCCTGGCCACCAAACGGGAACATCCCTTCCTGTATAAATTTTACAATGTTGGCATGATCATGCTGGTGGCGGCCATCTTTAGTTACAGCTGGCTACATTTCTTTACCGACAATTTTGTTATCCAGAATGGTGTTGAGAACGCCACCAAGATCCTTTTGCTGGTAATGGTAGTGATCTTCCTGATATACAGCATGCGCAACTGGAAAGATAAATTGCTGCGTTACCTGTTCTGGGGTAATTTCTGCCTGTTTATCTTTTCCCTGCTCTCCCAGGTTGTAGTGATGTATGATCAGTTAAGAAATCTTCCAGGAATTTTAGGCAATTCCCTATTCTATTATGAACTGGGACTCTTCCTTGAACTGGTATTCTTCCTGGGAGGTCTTAATTATAAAAACAGGGTCCAGCTTATTTACAATGCAAGAGAAAGGGAACGCTTGAAAGCAGAGAACCAGATGAAGGAATATGAAAAGGAACTTGCGGTATTCAAGGCCCAGCAGGAAGAAAGAGAACGTATTTCTGCTGATATGCATGACGAACTGGGTTCCGGTATGACGGCCATTCGCCTGATGAGTGAAATAGCGCGCAATAAGATGAAAGGGAATGTACCGGTAGAGATTGAAAAGATATCCCATTCTGCAGATGAGGTGCTCAATAAAATGAATGCTATCATCTGGAGTATGAACAGTGGAAATGATTCCGTGGATAACCTGGTATCCTATATCCGTTCTTATGCGCTGGAATATTTTGAGAACACTCCGATCGATTGCAAAGTGAATATCCCTGAGAAGATTGACAATATTGAGGTAACCGGAGATAAGCGCCGGAATATATTCCTGTGTGTGAAAGAATCACTCAATAATGCCATGAAGCATTCAAAGGCTTCCGAAATAAAGATCAATATCATGATCAAAGACCGCCTGGAGATCTATATATCAGATAATGGCGTTGGCATTGATCTCAAACGGATCCGGCAATTTGGAAATGGACTGAAGAATATCGCCAAAAGAATGGACAGCATTGGCGGGACGTATAAAATACAAAATCAGGATGGAACCGTCACCATTCTCACTTTACCGTTGTGACCGGATCTTAAAAGCTGCAAGAATTAACATAAACCATCCTGCAAGAAAAAACAGTCCTCCCAGCGGGGTGAGGATTGCCAATAATGTTGGAACTACCCAGTGCAATAACATTACATAGGTCAGCAGGTATAATGAACCGGAAAATAAGATGGTTCCGATTATAAAAAAATTACCGGCATACTTAATGTTTTTTCCAGGTTGTTTGTCATAAAACAGGCTAACGATCAACAGGGCCAACCCATGATATACCTGGTATTGAACTCCAGTTTTAAATACATTGAGGATCTTTTCGTCTGAGGTAAGATTTTGCAAACCATGTGCTCCAAATGCACCCAGTGCAACTCCCAACATACCAAATATTGCACCTGCTAACAAAAATGATCTATGCATGAAATACTTTTTCAATTAAACTGTCTAACAAAATTGGGTCTTCATTGATAATGATCTCAGATTGTTCATAATAGATCTTTCTATCTGCAAATTTCTTCATGATAAAAGACCAGACCTGGTCATCAGAAAGATTTTTTAAAAGCGGTCTTCTGGATCTTTCCCTGATTAATCGCTCATATAAAACCTCCATCGGCACATCCAGCCATACTGTTGTGCCCTGCTGGTTCATGTATTCAATATTATTGAAATAACAGGGTGTGCCTCCGCCACAGGCCATTATCATGGATTCCCTGCTTTCGGTGATGATATGAAGAGTATCCTTTTCAAGCAATCGGAAATATTCTTCACCCTTTTTATCGAAGATATCGTTGATGCTGGTCTCCTCTGAATTTACGATCTGTTCATCCAGGTCAAAATAAGGTATCTGCAGCTTCTGGCTCAGTTGCCTGCCCCAGTATGATTTGCCTGAACCCATAAATCCCAAAAGGAATATTTTCATGCCAGCGGATTATTTAAACGCATTAAACCCGGTTACATCCATTCCGGTGATCAGCAAATGGATATCATGAGTACCTTCATAAGTAATAACGCTTTCAAGGTTCATCATGTGGCGCATAACACTGTATTCACCCGTAATACCCATACCGCCAAGCATCTGCCTTGCATCGCGTGTGATATTGGTAGCCACTTCACAGGCATTTCTCTTTGCCATACTTACCTGCTGGGGTGAAACTTTGCCATCATTAGCCAGTACGCCCAATCTCCAATTCAGCAACTGTGCCTTGGTGATCTCCGTTATCATTTCAGCCAGCTTCTTTTGTTGCAGCTGAAAGCCACCAATAGGTTTTCCAAACTGCTCCCGCTCTTTTGAATAGCGAAGCGCGGTATCATAACAGTCCATGGCTGCTCCAATTGCTCCCCATGCAATTCCATAGCGTGCTTTTGTTAAACAGCTCAGCGGCCCCTTCAGCCCTTTAACATTGGGTAATATATTTTCTTTGGGAACTTTTACATTATCAAATACCAGTTCACCGGTTGCTGATGCACGCAAACTCCATTTGCCATGTGTGGTAGGTGTGGTAAATCCTTTCATATCCCTTTCTACTATCACTCCTCTTATCTCTCCGGCATCATCTTTAGCCCAAACAACGGCAACCTGTGAAAACGGGGCATTACTGATCCACATCTTGGCTCCATTTAGGATTACATGGTCACCTTTATCCTTGAAATTAGTGAGCATGCTGGAGGGATCACTGCCATGGTTAGGTTCTGTTAATCCAAAACAGCCCAGCCATTCCCCACTGGCCAGTTTGGGAAGGTATTTTTTGCGTTGTTCCTCATTACCGTATGCATAGATCGGGAACATCACCAGTGAACCCTGTACGGATGCGGTTGAACGTACACCGCTATCACCCCTTTCCAGCTCCTGCATCATCAATCCATAGCTGATGTAATCCAGGCCACCACCGCCATACTCCACCGGAATGGTGGGACCAAAGCAACCGAGTTCACCTAATTGTTTTACAATTTGTTGAGGGAATTCTGCCCGCTGCGCATAATCCTCGATAATGGGAGAAATTTCTTTTTTGACATAACTCCTGACTGATTCACGGATCAGCTTTTGTTCTTCTGTAAGCAATTCATCCACCAGAAAATAATCCGGGCTGGTAAAAACATCAGTACGCGCCGCCATAATGCCTTTGAATTTAACCGCGAAGGTAATGGAATAAGGAGAACGGGGTGATTTTGAAACGGGAGAGGGTGTAAATTTTGAAATTTTGGAATTGGGAAATTTGTTTAAGTACCAGAGCCCCCATACACTGGTATTATCCTAAGGCGAAAAGTAGATGGATCAACCTGATAATATTTCCCAATTTCCCAATTCCAAAATTTCCCAATTCCCTCCCCTCTTTCTGGCATAATTTTGAATTATTTATAACTAAATAAACCAGTTATGAGAGCTATTTGGACGGGTTCTATTGGCTTTGGACTAGTCAATATCCCCATTAAAATGTACAGCGCTGTGGAAGAAAGTACACTTGACCTTGATATGCTGGACAAAAAAGACCATGCAAATATCCGCTTCAAACGGGTGAATGAAAACACTGGAAAAGAAGTTCCCTGGGGTAATATTGTACGGGGCTATCTCTATAAGGAACGATATGTGGTGCTGGATGATACTGATTTTGAAAAAGCCAGCCCTGAAAAGACAAAGCATATTGAGATCACGCAATTCATAGATGAGAAAGAGATAGACAGCACTTATTTTGAAGTGCCATACTATCTTGAACCAGATAAAAGTGGCGGCAGGGCTTATTCACTGTTACGTGATGCGTTGAAAAAATCTGATAAGGCTGGAATAGGTCTCTTTGTAATGCATAAAAGAGAACATGTGGCCATTATCAAAGCATTAGATGATGTGCTCGTATTGAACCGCATTCGCTTCCCGCAGGAAATACGCTCCCATAAGGAACTGAAGATACCAAAGGAAAAACCTAAACCTAATGAATTGAAAATGGCAACAAGCCTGATAGATCAGCTCACAGAGCCTTTTGATCCAAAGAAATACCATGATGATTATACCGGCAAGCTAATGAAGATCATTGAGGCAAAAGCCAAAGGAAAGAAAACCCCGTTCAAGCCTATGAAAGTGGTTCATTCAAAAACAGCTGATCTCATGGATCAATTGAAAGCAAGTCTTTCAGGTTCTAAAAAGAAAGCCTCATGACAAGTTTAACTACTTACAAT
The DNA here is from genome assembly GCA_946479535.1 of uncultured Bacteroidota bacterium. Next base: position 437 of record CAMLGP010000302.1, on the reverse strand, counting down.
AAGAAACGCAATTTCAAGCAGACCCGCGAGCCCCGTGGCACTAAAGAATCTAAAAAAGGATTTCGCTTTGTAGTACAACGCCATATGGCAACCCGGCTTCATTATGATTTCAGACTGGAATTGGGTGGTGTATTAAAAAGCTGGGCCGTACCAAAAGGACCTTCTCTCAATCCCGCAACAAAAAGACTGGCAGTAATGGTGGAAGACCATCCCGTTTCTTATATTGGGTTTAAAGGCAGGATACCGGAAGGAAATTATGGTGCAGGTGTTGTGGAGATCTGGGACAATGGAAGTTTTACTCCTGTAAATGCCAAACATGAACCTATCAGTGAAAAGGAAGCCCTTCAGAATATTACAAAAGGTGAAATCAAAGTAAACCTTAAAGGTAAAAGGCTCAATGGAGAGTTTGTTTTAGTAAGATTGAAGAATGATGATAA
>CAMLGP010000301.1 GCA_946479535.1 uncultured Bacteroidota bacterium | reverse complement strand
GGATCCGTGATCACAGGTCCCGCTGACCATGAACTGGAACAAATTTCCATCAGGTCATTGCAGGAAGAGAATAAGCATTAACTATATAGTGGACATCTTATCCGCAGTAAGTATGGCCATCGCCTGTGCTGCGTTAAGATTACCTAATGGATAAAATTTCTTTCCTTCACTTTCCAGGTAATTAGTGAAGAATTTTTCTATCTGGGTGATGAACGTAAAGGGGATATCCTCTATGGAAATAGCGTTTTCAAATACACCTGATTGTTCCGGAACCGCGAGGAAGCGATCATTCCTTATTTTCTTACCGTTAGATGACTGTTCAGCCTGAATGCAGCCGATAATCCTGCAATCCATTAAACATCCGGGAAAACCCTGAAATTCGGATATTACCAGCACATCTATTGGGTCTCCATCCTCGCCTTTGGTTCCTGGTATAAACCCGAAATCAAAGGGGAACACCAGGCCTTCCGGTAATATTTTTCTTAGCCTGAATAGCTTGTGATTTTCATCATATTTATATTTGATCCGGCTTCCTTTGGGGGTTTCAATCACGATATCCATGTTCTTTTTATTCATTTGAGAACAAAAAATTAGCCAGCATATTAACTCCGAAGAAACCCTTAGAACAAAAAATCATGAGGTGAAATGTCTACATTTTTTTTAAAAAATTAGTTATTGAAATAAGAAAATAACTAGTTTTGGATCACCGTAACCTCCCTGGTTATTGTGGGTTGATATAATTTCTACAGTTTTAGCCGCATAGAGTTGCACATTGATCCATCCGATTACCCTTTCTAATACAACTATAAATATTCGAATAAAGGAAGACCGTTTAATATGCAAAAAAACATTCTGCTTATTGATGATGATATTGACGAGCTTAAAATTTTTACTGACGCAATTAAAGAGGTTCCCGGGGATTTCAATTGTATTTTTGTTTCCAATACAGAGGAAGCGTTGGCCATGCTTCACTCTTTTATTCCAGATTACATATTTGTTGATTTCAATATCCCCAAAATAAACGGACTTGATTTTTTATCGGCCGTTAAGAAAACTGAGCACCTCAAGGAAGTACAGGTATTCCTGTATTCCACCAGCATCAGTAATGAAATGAGCAAGATGGCTGAGCTGCTGGGAGCATCGGGAAGCATTGAGAAAACTTTTTCAATTGCCATGCTTGCCAGTGAGCTTAAAGTTTTATTAACTGATGGAACCAGGCCAAATTATTTGATGCTAAATGGAAAGTGAGGTGTGGATAAATGCCCCAATATCTGTTGAGAATTATTTTTTTACCGTTGCCTCATGCTTTAGCTTTGTATCACAAACAGCAATGCCACGCTGCTTTGTTTATACATTTCCCCCCTGATTTTATTGTTTAAACAGATCACCAGTTATTACTGGCAGATCTTCTGTCCAATTTCCATCTTAAAACCTTACTACCCCCCCCCATACATTTTCTAATTGCTTTTGAGAGAATAACTCAAACCATAAATGAATTATTATGAAAAAGCACGTACTGTTAGTGGATGATGACAAGGATGAATTATTTCTTTTCAATGAGGCTCTGAAGGAAGTTCCCGGCTCATTCAAATGTACTTATGCAAGTTCGGGGGCGCAGGCGCTTGAAATGCTTAACTATATCCAGCCTGATTTTATTTTCGTTGATTACAATCTGCCCATCCTGGATGGTGTAGAGGTTCTCAATGGAATTAAAAAGGATAAGAAGATATCAGATATACCTGTTTTTCTATACTCATCAACCCTTACAAAGGATGTCAACAGCACAGCCCTTTCCCTTGGTGCGGCAGGCTGTATTCGTAAACCAAATAGTATTGGAATGATGACAATGGTACTAAAATCAATTTTTACGGGATTTAGTAAAGATTTCCGGTTTCTTTTGCAATAGGATTATATACAGCCTGGTGAAAAATTTTCCCACCCGAAAAGTTTATTGATTTCATGTGTGTATAAACTGTTCAAGACAGGGTTGTTGAATAAATAAGTGCGGGGGCATAAAAATTGCTATTATATTATTGATCAAAATGTGAACTATGAGAAAGAAGTTGAAATATAAAGCTGTTTCACTGGCCAATAGTCTGGTAAAACATATAAGATTAAATACAATAATACCTTTCCAGGAAAAACCTTCTGAAGATTCAACACCAGCTAAAGAAGAACAAATAGCCGATGACGCAAAGAAGCCATTGGCAGCTGCGGAACTTTTCTCCCTGTTTACAGCTGATATAATAAAAGAAGAGGTGATCTTTACCAGATAAGAAAGAATTAAGGTATGCTACCAGTTGTCAAAGGTTAAACCGTAGCTTTCTTCGTTCAGAATATCTTTCCAGTTTTCTATCAATTTCTTATAGGCTTCTCCAACAGGCATTATATTCCTGTCAAGATCTACTAATCCAAGTTCATTAATCACACCAGCATCGTTACGCAAGGCTGAATCCCAGTCCACCTGATGCTGAAGACTATACCAGGTAAAGCCTATAATAGGAATTCCATCATGTTTTAGCCGGTGCACATTTGCCCATTGCTTCAATAACCATTCTTTTGAAGCCGGCATTTTAATATTGGTTTCAGTGTGCATTATAGGAAGTTTGTACCTTCGGTAATACTGGCTTGTGATAACATAATAGCCAAAAATTTCACCAGCCGCCTGTGTATGGCCGTCCGGGAATACCAGATGCTCATTGGTTACGTAATAGTCATTACCCATGATACAGCGAGCCTTTACCTGGTTTTTGGAAAACCAGCCAAATTCATCTTTTGTCATACCATGGCGTAACAGGTACTCATACATAGTCACATTAAGAGGGTATCCATAAGTGAGGTCCAGGGAAAGGAAACGTTTTTGATTCAGGAATCGGGCTAGTGGCACAGCAAGAGGGTCCATTGCATGAAAGTATTCAGAAGATTCACTTTGAATAAATGTAGCTTCCGGCTGTACCTTAAGGATTTCATGCATCGCCATTACATTTGCTTTGCAGAGATGTTTTAAGGCTGTGACAAAAGCTTTATCTGAACTCAGTCTTTCATTCCACCAGCCATATTGACCGGAGAACATGGCAGTAATGAATATTTCATTGATTGGTGTATAAAGTTGCAAATCCGGAAAACGTTTTGCAAATGCCGCGGCATATTCTGCGAAATGTTCAGGGAATGCCGGATTTTGAAAATTCTCCAGCCAGTCGGGCACTCCAAAATGACATAGGTCTACTATTGGTGTTATATGTAATTCTTTTAGCTTATTAAAAGTCTCATCCGCAAAGGCCCAGTCATATTTCCCCGGCGCCACATGGGCAGAATAATAAGCTGGGCCGTACCGTAAAAATTCAATTCCCAGTTCTTTAACCAGTAGAAAATCTTTTTGCCAACAGGAATAGTGTAAGGTTTTTTCCATTTCATCTATTCGTTTGGTAGAACCATCAGGTAATTGAATAGTGGGATAACTGTTTTCAATTCCTGTTGCGAACATAAATTTGTTTCCTGCCATTCTGTTAAATTAAATTATGCTAATCGATGACGGAAATAACGGTCAAGCGCATTTTCCAGGGGTGGTAGTTTAATTCCCTTTTCACTTTGTAATACACTATACGCCGGCCTTTTGGCTTTCCAGCCCATTTCTTCTGGTACAACGCTGATCAATTTATGTTTATTACAACCTCCGCGCTCTGCTATATTTTGGGCAAAATCCATCCAGGTTAACATGCCTGCGTTAGATACATGCCAGATTCCCTGTTCCTCATCTATAAAGAGATCAAGAGACGTGTCTGCCAGATCAGGTACATAGGTGGGAGAGATGGTAATATTTTCCGGAACAATAAACTGTTTACCGTTTTTCAATGAACACAAAACGCCATAAACGAAATTATATTTATCCCAGGGGCCAAAAAAAGCGCTGGTACGGATGATTAATGCAGAGCCATCAATGTTTTGTACTTTTTGTTCGCCCAGTATCTTGCTGGCTCCATAAACATTTAATGGATTTACCCGGTCTGCTTCGTGGTAGGGTGTTTTTTTATTTCCATCAAAAACCAGGTCGGAGGAAAATGTCATTAACCGGATACCATGTTTTCTACATGCATTTGCCAGGAAAAATGGTCCTGTTGAATTGATTGCGAAACATTCCTCTTTATTTGTTTCAGCTTCATCTATCCGTACATATCCTGTGGTATTAATAAGCGCCCAGGGCTTATATCTGTCAATTATTTCTTCTATCTGATTTTCTTTTGTTATATCCAGTTCCTGGCGAGATAAGGCGATATAGGGAATAGACCTGCGTTCACATATCTTCATAAATGCCTGACCCAGTGTTCCTCTTTTTCCCGTGATCAGGAGGGGAGCGGTCTTATGAATGTATTGTGGATTTACAGTCAATTTAGTTCTATTCCACCACCCTTTTTCCTCTAATAGTGGATGATGATGATTTCCTGTAGTGCTCAGGGAATTGAGCATTTTTGCAAGGGCAGTGGGCCTCCGGTGATAGTTCCTGACATCAAAAACGCCGGATTCATAATGGTTGTTATGGTTGGTAAGCAGGCTGTTCCAGTCACAAGAACCAAAAAGCGACCAAGCTGTTACAGCTTTAATGGGAATCTGTTGATCATTCAGTTTGCAGCAGGTGTCAAACGTTTCCTTGAACCAGCGTAATTGTTCTTCCCGGGTGCAGTTCAAATGGCATTCTGTAATCGCCATGGGTATTTTATAACGCTCCCAGGCTTCCCTAAGCAACTGTTCGAGACCGGAAAGATGTCCTGCCCGCACTGCTTCCGTATCGGCATATAGCATTCTGCTGTTTCCACCATGGCAATGTGCAGGATAGTTTTCAATATGCTCGTCCAGGTATCTTTC
>CAMLGP010000300.1 GCA_946479535.1 uncultured Bacteroidota bacterium | reverse complement strand
TGGTACACATTACGTTTCAGGTTACCTGTTATATGCATGATCTTTTTGCAACCCTGATCAATAAGATGGCGGGTGATCTCATATCCATTCCTGTAATTATCAATTACCACCGAAACACATTCATCACTTTCATGAACACGGTCAAAAAAGATAACGGGGATATTGCGTTTTATGAACCGCTGGAAGTGATCAATATTAACCGTGTCATAGGCCAGGGAAACAAGGAGGCCGTCTACACGGTTATCAAACATGGTCTTTGCATTGACCTCTTCCTTGGCCATGGATTCCATGGACTGGCTGATGATGATGTTATATCCGGCATCACTGGCCACTTTTTCCATGGCGGCCAGAACGGTCGACATAAAATGGCTATTCATTCTTGGGATCACCACCCCAATTGTATTCGTTTTCTTCTTCCGGAGATTGCTGGCAAAGGTGTTGAAACGGTAACCCATTTCCTCTGCCTTATCGGTAATCCGCTTCTTCGTATTCTTATTGATTGCCTGATGGTTCTTTAGCCCCCGGCTAACCGTAGCTGGAGATAAATTCAACTCCCTGGCAAGATCATATATAGTTATTTCCTTGTGCATATGGCTGCAATTAACTAAACCTTCCGGGTTTCACCACCGTTTAATTTTAGGAGTAAAATAGATTTTTTTTTGCAATCGGTTGCAAATCTAAAATATTTCTCTAAATTAGCTGATCAAATGTACGGTTAACACCATTTTTTTCATCCGGAACTATAAAACTATACAGTATACAGGCATTATCCTACAGAGGGCAAATTAAGCCTGATGGCATACCAGGACGCCTGTCTGCGACTGAGAATAACAACTAGAGAAGTGAGATTCATTGCTGCAGTTTGCACGCAATGATGGGATAGTGCGCGAGGCAGAAAATTAATTTTTTTTGCCAATTATTGCAACCGATTGCATAAGAGATCCGGGCCCAAAACCCACTCCTGGTTACGAATAATTGCTGTCATGATGAGATCAAAATTGGCTTTGCTTGCGCCTCCTTACCTACAGGGGGATCTCCGGTCATCCATTCTGGATTTGGGATTGCTAATATCCTCAAGATCCAATAACCAAAGCGTTTTCACCTCAGAACCTGCAGCATTTCATCTTTATCAGACCCTCCTTGCAAATTCAACGAAGGCAAACCCTCCTTTTTTTAAATCTCAAAATAACACAACGAGAAGCCCTGAGTGGGGACTATCCTTTAGCAGGGATGGATAATCCACTCATTGCTTAAAAACTCAAAACGAAACCTCTGTTTACTTCTCAAAACGAAAAAAAATGAAAAAGTCTCAAAACCAAAGGCTACTCATTATGAGTAAGCTGTTGAGAAAGGTTATGGTATTCTCAGCGGCTGTATTGCTTAGTCTACTGGCAGGTACCTCACAGGTACTCGCACAGGGGAAAACCATTTCAGGACGTGTTACCAATGATGCCAATGAACCTGTGGCAGGAGCATCAGTAGTTGTAAAAGGTACTTCTAATGGTACAACCACAGATAATAACGGTAACTTCTCCATCACTGCTTCATCCGGAAGCAAACTTGTCATTAGCAGCATCAATTTTGCTGAAAAAGAGATTTCAATCGGCAGTAGTAATAACTACTCTGTTAAATTATCCTCATCCATTCCTGGTGATCTGGGTGAAGTGGTTGTAGTAGGTTATGGTACACAACGGAAGGAAGCTGTTACCGGTTCAGTTGCTTCCATTGGTGGAACCAAGTTGCGGGAAATTCCTGCTCCGAATATTTCACAGGCCTTACAGGGCCGGCTAGCCGGTGTGGATATAGAGCAAAACTCAACCAGGCCTGGCGCTACCATGCAGATCCGTATAAGGGGTGTCCGTTCATTGAGTGCCACCAATGATCCATTGATCGTTCTTGACGGTATACCTTTCCCTGGATCTCTGGCAGACATTAATCCTAATGATATAAAGAGCATTGACATCCTTAAAGATGCTTCGGCCACAGCAATATACGGTTCCCGTGGCGCCAACGGCGTTATACTTGTTACAACTGATAAAGGCACTAAGGGCAGAAAACCCCAAATCAATTATAACGGCTATTCTGGCATTCAAAAGATATTTGCTAAATACCCGATGATGGATGGGCCAACCTTTGCGGCATTTCGGACTGCGGCCGCCAGCTATACTAACGGACTTGATGAATCCAATGACATCAATACCGATTGGCAGGATTTATTGTACCAGGACGGAATTCTAACTGATAATAACGTCAGCATTTCCGGCGGTTCTGAAACCGGCAGTTACAACTTCGGGGCAGGTTATTATCTCAACAAGGGTATAATCCCTACACAACAATACAAGCGTTATGCATTTCGCGGAGCAATTGATCAGCAGGTAGGGAAATATTTCCGCGTTGGATTTACTACCAATATGAACCATAATCAAAGTGAAGGCAACCAGGTTGGTTTATATAATACGCTGAGCATGACGCCGATTTCTACTCCTTTTAATCCTGATGGTACTATGAAAAGATCCATACGGATGATATTGGACAATCAGTTTATTTATACGAAAGATGTAATTGAGAATTTAAAAGACAATGACCAGTGGGTAAATGAATCACGTGGCTTTGCCGCTTACAATGCTATTTATGCTGAAGTAAAAGCTCCATTTCTCGATGGCTTAAAGTATAGAGTAAATCTTGGCCTGGATTATATACAATCCAATACCGGTGCCTATACAGGACCAGGCGTAGGCGATGGTCTCAACCCAAATACCATATCATCTGCATCTGTTGACAACCAGGCTACTTACCACTGGACACTTGAAAACATCCTTAGCTTTGATCGCACTTTCGCTAAGAAACATACTGTCAGTGCAGTGGCTTTATTCTCTTCAGAGCAACAAAAGTATAACAGGACAAATGTGGCTGCTACGGATATTCCTGCTGACTTTTTTGAATATTATAACCTGGGTCAGGCTAACGGTCAAATAACAGTACCTCCCAATAACCAGAATTATTATTTATGGGGATTACTGTCCTATATGGGACGTGTAATGTACACATATGACAACCGATATATGATCTCTGCTACCGTGCGTTCCGATGCTTCATCAAGACTTGCGCCCGGCCATCAATGGCATACTTATCCGGCCGTGTCTGTGGGTTGGAATATCACCAATGAAAAGTTCATGGAGTCAGTATCATTTGTAAACAACCTGAAGCTGCGTGCTGGTGTGGGAGAAACGTCAAACCAGGCAATTCTTCCTTATTCTACACTTGGAGGACTTACTACCAGGCCTTATAATAATGGTTCAACCTATTCTACAGGTGTTTTTGTATCAGGTTTGCCTAATCCTGGTTTAGGATGGGAATTCTCCAAGACCTATAACTTTGGTCTTGACTTCGCTGTACTTAAAAACCGTTTATCAGGTACGGTAGAATATTATATTACCAAAACCAGTGACCTTCTTCAAAACGTTAACCTGCCTGCCTCCTCCGGCGTGAGCAGCATTACTCAAAATGTGGGAACTACCCAAAACAAAGGTTTTGAATTTACTTTGAACGGTACTATTCTCAGTAAACCAAATGGTCTGACAATAGAAGCAGGGCTTAACTTCTACATCAACGATAATAAACTGACAGGACTTGCCTCAGGTTCTACCAGGGATATAACCAACGGATGGTTTGTTGGTCATAACATCAATGCTATTTACGATTACAAGAAAATAGGATTGTGGACATCCAAAGATGCAAACCTGACCAAGTTTGAGCCAGGTGGAAATGTAGGCATGATAAAAGTGCTGTATACCGGCACATTCAACCCTGATGGTACACCAACCCGGGCAATAGGCACCGGTGCGGGCTACGATGACCGGCAAATAATGGATGTAGATCCTGATTGGCTGGGAGGTTTCAATACTCGTATTTCCTATAAAGGATTTGACCTTGGCGTAGTAGGTACGTTCAGACATGGTGGTATTCTTGTTAGTACGCTTCATGGTACAGCCAGCTATCTTAATTTATTAACTGGTAGAAGAAATAACCTGGATGTTGACTACTGGAGGCCAGATCATGAAGATGCCAAGTATCCCAAACCCGGCGGACTCCTCAGCGGTGATAATCAGAAATATGGCAGCACACTCGGATACTTTGATGGTTCCTATCTTAAGATCCGCACTATCACACTGGGATATGATTTCAACAAAAGTCTGATCAGAACTCCAGGTCTCAGGCTGAGAATGTATGCTACAGTGCAAAACCCCTTTGTGATGTTTTCATCATTCCATAAAGAATCAGGATTGGATCCGGAAACAAACTCACCCGGCAACCAGAATGTTGCAACAGGTGGTTACAATGCCCGTATCCTGACTGTAGGGTTTAACACACCCTCAACCCGCAATTATGTTCTTGGGGTTAATTTGACATTTTAAAAATTAAAAACATGAAACAGATACAAATAAAATTTTTTGTTGTAACTGCACTGTGTATGCTGTCCGTTTCAGGATGTAAAAAGCTTCTGGAAGAACATCCGCGCAGTAGTTACACTCCCGAATTTTTCAAAACGGCTAAAGGGATTATGGGTGGCATTACATCACAATATGCCCACCTGCGTTATATATTCGGTCAGCCTTATTATTTTAATAGCAATGAAACCGGTACGGATGAATATACCTGGGGTCAAAGCGCAGATGGAAATTTTAAGGATAATGACCTTAGCGGTGTAGGAAATCTTAACGCTACCAGCAGTCGTTCTGATGTAATATGGGGAACCTGCTATTCCAATATCAACACTGCGTGTGGTATCATTGAACTTGGATCAGACCTGGGTATTTCCAACGCTATAATAGCTGAAGCCAAGTTTTTCCGCGGGTTTGACTTTTTTCTAT
>CAMLGP010000299.1 GCA_946479535.1 uncultured Bacteroidota bacterium | reverse complement strand
ATTGCCCATGAGTTTGAGGACCTTTCTGTATTCCTCTGGCGCAATACTTATTATATCATTTTCCTGCATCTTCAAAAGCCCTGATCTGATCAGTAAAGTATTCCGGTGTAATTTGAGGTTTGCCTTCCCATTTTTTTAATATTCTGCCATCAGAAGTGATCAACAACGTAAGAGGAAATACGCCATCTTTATCATACTTATCAGCTAACTCATCATTCTTCTTTTGCTGATCTTCCGGAAGTTTATGCTTTTTTAGTCGGGGAAAATCGGCATTGACCAAAACCAGATGTTCATTAGCATATTGTGTAAATGAACTATTATCAAAAATCTCTTCATGCATTCGTATGCACGGGCCGCACCAGTCAGATCCTGAAAAGTTGAGCAGAATTAATTTATGTTCTGATTGGGCTGATTGTCTGGCTTTGTCAAAGTCAGTTTCCCAGTGAGGGGAAAGAAAAAGGAAATTACTTATACTTAATAAGGCTGTCCACAGGATTTGCATAAATTGAATTTAGAATACAAATTTAACTTATTTAGGGAGTCCTTTTTTTACATTAACACACTTAACAAATCATTAAGTAGTATTTTTTATTATACGTTATTATAGCGCATTCAAATATGTAAATTCAGTTAATAATTGCCTAAAACAGTATTTATCCTTAACCTTTACGGATATCTATGTCCGGTATCATCCTTAAAGACTCGCTAAATGTCCATGAATCTTTATAGCAGTGAGGTCATTGACACAGCCTGCATCTGTTTCCCAGCCCCGGATATTATTATAAGTAGTTTCGAAAATATTATTAAGAGCTTCAGTAGTAGCAAATGCCTGATGCGGGGTTACTAATACATTGGGGAAAGCCAGCAGCCTGTTTAACAGGGGTTCATTCAAATCTTTTTCTGACCAGTCATAAAAGAATATACCTTTTTCATTTTCATACACATCAGCACCAAAATAGCCGATATGCCCATTCTCTAATGCATGAAGAACATCCTCCGTATTTACACAGGCACCACGGCTGGTATTTATCAGGATAACTCCTTCTTTCATCAGGCTTATCAGGTCCCTGTTGATCATATATCTTGTTTGGGGAGTGAGGCTGGTATGTATACTTATAATGTTTGCCTCACGGCATAAAACAGGAAGGGGAACATATTCTACTTTATATTTTTTTATCAACTCCTCATTTTCCTGGATATCATAGGCTAATATCCTGCAATCAAAACCCTGTAATATTTTGATCAGTGTACTTCCGATCTTTCCAGTGCCAATAATCCCTATGGTTTTTCCATGGAGATCAGACCCAATCAGATTCCCGACGGTAAAATTATGCTTATGAACCTGCCAGTTTGCCTGAATTAGTTTACGATTGAGGGCAAGCATTAGCATGAGCGTATGCTCTGCAATAGCATAAGGAGAATATTCGGGAACATTGGCAACACCTATTCCCAATTGCCTGGCTCTTTTGATATCCACATTATCATACCCAGCTGCCCTGATGGCAATAAACTTGACACCCTGACTTTCCAATTTTTCAAGTACAGGAGCAGAAGCATCATCATTTGCAAAAATTGACACCACATCAAATCCCTGCGCCTTATGTGCGGTTTCAGGAGAGAGAGCCCTTTCATACAAGGAAGTATGGTATTTACTTTTAGTGAATGTCTCCAGATAAGGACGCTCAAAATCCTTTACACTATAGAAAAAGATATTCATAAATTTTGATTGAAAGGTTAATTACTCAATTATAAAAATATTGAGAGTGTTGTTAGAAAAAAATGATGGCACGCAGGTAATAACCTGACCTTTGTCAATGTAAGAAATCAGAATGCCTTCAAGTGCCTTTTCTTTTGTTGTATGATTTTTTCCTTTAGCATCTTTTGGAGAACGAGGTCTGTAAGCTCGTTATTGATTTTATTATGTTGATAATCTGAAAAGGAGTATGTGCGGACCATGCCGATTGCCTGCAGCGTAAGGAGGTCAAAAATTATTGTCTCCCAGAAATAATTCTTTTCTTCCCCGCTATAATTTATTTCTGTCTGCATTTTTTTGTAATTCCACATTCTGTTGTAATAGTAACTGTTTGGGTGCAGGTATTGGCTTGGACCCGCATACCGGTTTTCATTTTCCGGTACAAGTGCAAAAGTCATAACCGCATCAATACCACTGTCACATAATTTCAGGTAAGTAGCTTCCTGGCTTCCTGCAACCAATCCTCCAGCTCCAAATGTAGAAACGGCTGATAAAGCATGGTAACCATAAGAGGATAAGGACCTGGCAGCTTCTGTTTCTATGGTCTTTCTGAGAACACTATCTGCTTCCGGGAGTACGGCAATCACCAGTATTCTGAAATATCTTTCCCGGAAAATAGGTTCTGTTTTCCAGGTAGCTGAAATTCTGGGACTACTGCAACTGCAGAAAAATAAGAAGAGCATAAAACCTGCTATGCTGATCCGCATTGGCTTTCATTTACTGGAATGGTAATCAAATTTCCAGGTTAAAAGTCGGTACCAGCAATTTCCCGGATTATGACGTGAGTTAAAACCCTGAGTGATCTATATCATAGATTATAAAGATGCAAGGGTCTAAAATTGCTTTAAAAAGCGATGCCTCCTGGAAAATACATATTCACTTTAATAACGGGAATACTTTTATTTATTCCTTCGATAGTTTTTGGCCAATCCGTACCCTTCCTTTCTTATGAAGTTCAGCCTGGTGCAGGTTGCACGGTCTTGCTCCGGTGGGAAATTTCAGCTGGGGCTGATACCCTGAATTATGAAGTAGAAAGAAGCAGTGATAAGCAAAGCTGGAAGGTGATTTCCCGAGAACACATTAGATCTACTCATAAATATGTGGTATTTGACACACAGCCTGCTGATAGTATAAATTATTACCGGATTAAACAGGTTGGCAGGAGTAACAGTTATGTTTATAGCCCGGTAAAAAGCATACAGCTTTTCAAAGCATATGAGATCTATATATGGCCAAATCCTGTAAGCGAGGTACTTAATGTAACAACGCCATTTTTGAGCGGCACTATGGATATACTAGATACCAATGGGTTACTGGTCCGGAAAATTATTATTGTTGATTTTAATATTACCATTTCAACTATCGGACTGGCCAGCGGTGTTTATTTCCTGCATATCAGGCATGCTGATTTGTATACGGTTCAGCGGTTTGTGAAGGAATGATGTAGATAAAGTAAAGCCTCAACTTGTTCAACTTTCAATAACAATGGATCATACTATAGATGATTTTCCAGCATTGACTGAGCAGCAACTATATACCCGACTCCAATCCTCTTCCAAAGGCCTTAGTAGCGGTGAAGCTTTACAAAGAGTGAAAAACCAACCGGCATTATTCCGGAATACGAATACGAAGAGGAACAAAGCCCTTCTTTTAGCAACGGGCTTTACCAGATAGATCCAACCTGGTATATTACCGGGTTGGATTCTATCTGCCTGTATTGCTAAGGGGCTGGTGAGTAAATTAATGACTTGCCATGGTATGATATCTGGCATAAAACATTCTCTCGAGGGCTTCCTGGTGATCTGGATGGGCAATTTTTATAAGACCTTTTCCTCGTTGTTTCAGATTCATTCCAAAAAGGTTAACAGCTCCATATTCTGTAACTACCCAGTGTACATGCCCCCTTGTAGTTACTACTCCGGCACCTTCTTTTAAAAAGGGAACTATCCTGGACTCACATTTAGAGGTAACTGAAGGTAGAGCGATAATTGGTTTTCCACCCTCAGACAAAGATGCGCCACGAATAAAATCCATTTGTCCACCTATTCCCGAATACTGGTAAGTGCCTATGGAATCCGCACAAACCTGACCGGTAAGGTCTATTTCAATTGCGCTATTGATTGCGGTTGCTTTAGGGTTTTTGCGGATCACGCTGGTATCATTTACGTATTCAATGTCCATAACATTGATCAATGGGTTATCATTTACAAAATCATAGAGTTTTCTTGTCCCAGCCATGAACCCTGTTACCGACCGGCCTACATTTAATTTCTTTTTTCTATTATTAATTATTCCTTTTTCCAATAATGGAATTATTCCATCCGAGAACATTTCAGTATGAATTCCGAGATCTTTATGATTAACAAGATTTTTCAATACCTGGTCAGGAATGCTGCCTATTCCCAATTGCAATGTGGCTCCATCTTCGATAAGAGACGCAACATTTCTGCCTATATTGCAAATTGCCTCTGTTGCTTTGGATGAATAATCCGTTTCTGGCAACTCGGTCTGCTCCCAAACCATGGCCTTAAACCGGCTTGTGTGCAAAAACCCATCGCCATGAGTACGTGGCATTTTGGGATTAACCTGAGCAATTATAAGTTTAGCTGTATTCACTGCTGCCAGGGCAACATCCACTGATGTTCCTAATGAACAATAACCATGATTGTCCGGAGGGGATACCTGAATCAGGGCAACATCAATTGGAAGTATATTTTTTTTGAACAATTGTGGAATCTGACTTAGAAATACAGGAACATAATCCCCATCATCACTATTCGCTACTTCCCTTGTGTTGGCTGAAACAAACAGTGAGTTAAAGAAAAAGCTGCCGGAAAATTCTGGTTTACAAAAATCCAGATCGCCCATATTGGTAATACTTACCAATTCAACATCTCTGAGCTCATTGTATCGCTCCTGCATGGCCTTAACCAGGCAAACGGGAGTTGCAGCGCTACCATGTATAAAAACCCGGTCACCAGATTTTATGTATTTAACAGCCTCGGTTTTGTTGATATATTGATTATTAAACATAGTAAAATAAAAAAGAGGGTTACTGGAAACCATTTAACCCCTATAATGAATGATTGCGGGATCAAAAATATCAAGACAGAAAATTCTATTTTATGAGGAATTACATGTCA
>CAMLGP010000298.1 GCA_946479535.1 uncultured Bacteroidota bacterium | reverse complement strand
GCCTGGTACACAAATAAGAAAATTGGGATAACTATTGCCACATATACCAGGGAATTTGCAAGTATACCAACTCCCAGCAGCATCAAAATATTTCCCACATATAAAGGATTCCGGCAATGATTGAAAATACCTTCCGTAACCAGGCCCTCGGCATAGGGTTTTCCTTCTTTACCTCCGCGTACTATATAAGCCAGTCCAATGGTAAGACCACGGATTAGTTGACCGGTAATGGTCACGATCAGACCCAGCGCTATAGGCCATACATAATAATATTCGCCAAACTGTTCCTTTGAAAACAGAGGCCAGGATGGAATAAATAATGCTGCGTAAAAAAGAATAAAGATCCAGTTCCGATACCTGAAAAAGAAATTGCCAATGGCTACCATAGAGGCTTTTGTTTACTTTTTGACCGCTATTATGCCGGCGAAATTATACCACTTGAAGAAAACTTCACAATTGATAAATCCGCGATCGCGGAGTATGGCTATGTCCTCACTTAATTTATAAGGGATCAGTACATTTTCAAGTGCTTCCCTTTTCTGTGAGATCTCCAGCTCACTGTAATTATTGCGGCGTTTGTAGTTGTAATAATATTTGATGAAATCACGATTGAAGTCGCTTTCCTCCGCCAGTATCTTTTCAACAAGGATCAGTACACCTCCGGAATTCAGCCCATCGTAGATATTCTTAAGTAACTGCTCCCGATAAATAGGCCGCACAAACTGAAGCGTAAGGCACAATACTACCACAGAAGCATTGTTGACCTTTACTCCCTGGCTAAGGTCTGCGCAACGTAACTCATATTCCCGTGAAAAGCCAATTTCGCTCAGTTTCAGCTTGCATTTATCCAGCATTTCCTGGGAATCGTCAATACCTACAAAACGGACCTTTGGATTAACAAGGGTATCCATACCGATCATTGTGGTTCCGGTAGAGCAACCCAGGTCATAAACATCAGATCCTTCTTTAGCGTGGTCAGCGGCCAGTTCTGCCATCATCCGTTGTATTTCACCATAATAGGGAACAGAACGGTTGACCATATCATCAAACACATTGGCTACATTGGCGCCAAATTTAAAATCACTTGCCTGCTCTATTTCTTCTTTGAAAACTTGATCTTTGGCCATAGGAAATTTAAATAAGGGTACAAAGTAAAGCATTTTGTCCCGCCGTTGGCGGGACGGTTGCCAAATTTTGAAATTTGTCCCCCAATTTATGACTAGCATGAAAAAGATATATCACCTGGGCAATTGCACTACTTCACAGGCAATCATAAAAGATACACAGATAGACAGCAAAGGATTTGATATGCAGGATATCAAGTTTGAAAAGATCACCCCTTCTCAACTGGAAGAAATGAAGAAAATGGCAGGTAGTTATGAATCGTTGTTCAGTCGCCGCGCCCTGAAGTATAAAGAACTGGGGTTAAAGGATAAAGAACTGGAAGAAAAGGATTACCGCAATTATATACTGGAAGAATATACCTTTCTCAAACGTCCTGTTGTTATCGTCAATAATAAAATATTTGTAGGAAGCGAAAAGAAAACAGTAGAAGCATTGAAGAAGGAGATGTCCCAATAGTCTTTAATCCTTCCATCAGACCTTAATCTTTACGGGTTTTAATGTGGTTCAGTCGGCTTCAGGTTATGCCCCTCAATCACTTCTTTTAATTTAGGGTCGGTCTTCTTTTCCCGGTTAAAAACTTTCCATGCGATTAAGGTGCTTAACAACATAAACACGGCTCCAAGCAGAAAAGACACTCCCGGAAAATGAACCGGGGCGCTGTCCCTGGTGAAAAAATAAAAGAGGTTGTTCATGATGAGCGGTCCGATGATTGTTGTCAGACTCATTAAACTTGTAAGTGCTCCCTGCAATTCTCCCTGTTCAGTTGGTGGAATGTGCCCTGCAAGAATGGATTGCATTGCTGGTCCGCAAATTCCACCCAGGCAATAAGGGATTAGGAATGCAAACATCAACCAGCTTTGGTTTGCAAAGGCAAATAAAACCAGCCCTAACGTGTATAGCAATAGTCCGGCATACACACTTTTTTCATTGCCCAGCTTTTTGCTTGCAACGCCAGTCAAACCTCCCTGTACAGCTCCTACCAAAACACCAACAACAGCCAATGAAATGCCTACCATTTTCTCACTCCAGTTAAAACGATACATGGTAAAAAAACTCCAGTTTCCCTGTACTGCCTGAGCAGCCAAATAGATCAGGAAAAAGGAGAAGGCCAGGCCGCCAATGGTGGGATATTTCTTAAAGAAGAAAAAAGATCCAATTGGATTGGCTCTTTTCCATTCAAATTTTCTACGATTTTCTTTAGCTAATGACTCAGGTAAAACAAAGAGGCCGAATAAGCAGTTTAAAAGACAGAGGCCCGCGGCCGCATAAAATGGCGCCCGAATACCAAAACCTGATAAGGCACCACCCAAAGCAGGACCAATAATGAATCCGGCACCGAAAGCTGCTCCTATTAATCCAAAGTTTTTTGCCCTATTTTCATTGGTGCTGATATCAGCTATGTAAGCCGTGGCGGTAGTAAAACTTGCACCAGTAATACCTGCAATAATGCGACCAATAAATAATAATCCATAAGTGGGCGCAAGTGCCTGAAATAAATAATCGATGCCAAATCCCAATAAAGAAAACAGGATCACCGGACGGCGACCATAGCGGTCACTGAGATTGCCAATTACAGGCGCAAATAGAAATTGGAAACCAGCATACACTGCAATCAGAAATGAACCGTAAGAGCTGGCCTCATTAATGGATATCCCTTTAAGTTCTGCAATCAGCTTGGGAAGAACAGGAATGATCAAACCCCAACCCATCACATCAATCAGGAGAGTCACAAAAATAAATCCGATAGCGGCTTTACGGTTTGTTGCCATTAAATAGTTGATTTGGAATATTAAGGGATTGCAAAGATGCCAGATTTTTATACTTACCCCTGTAAATCAGTAATTAATTTACTTTAAAAGATATTAACAAAGCTTGAGGGATCACTTTACCGATAGTTTTTATCTTTGCGGCCAACCAACCAGCTGCAATTCTGGTTGCTCTTAAAGCCAAAACTTATTTTAAACCCAAAATTTGCCCGTATGTATACCAGAAATCTCATTATCCCGGCCGTACTGTCGGTATGCCTCTTCTCATGCGTGAGTTCCAAGAAATTTAAAAAGGCGCAGGCTGATTATGTTCTGCTACAGGGAACCAATACCCAACTCACAACTGATCTTTCCAATTGCAATAATGATAAAGCCGAATTGAACAGGCAGAAATCTGCATTGGAAACTGATATTGCCAATCTTAACAAACAGATCGATTTGCTGAAACAAAACAATACACAGGCCCTGAAACAACTGGAAGATCTTTCTGTGATCACCTCATCACAGGCTGAAAGCATCAAAAAATCAATGGAGAATATCGGTGCCAAGGACAATTATATTCAAACGCTTCAGCAACAAATGGCGCGCAAGGATTCACTGAACATGGCACTGGTGATGAACCTGAAAGGCGCTGTGGGAAATATGGACGATCAGGATATCAATATCAAAGTGGATAAAGGAGTGGTATTTATTGATATCTCTGACAAACTATTGTTTAAAAGCGGTAAATATGAAGTAACAGACCAGGCAAGTGCGGTATTGGGAAAAGTAGCTGCTGTATTGAAAGCGCAACCTGATATTGAATTTATGGTAGAAGGCCATACTGATAATGTTCCCTATAAAGGAGGCGGTGCATTGATTGATAACTGGGATCTGAGTGCCAAAAGAGCAACAGCAGTTGTACGTATTCTTCAGAATAAATATGGACTGGATCCTGCCAAGATGGCTGCAGCTGGAAGAAGCGAATACAAACCAATCGCTGACAACAGTACGCCCGAAGGTAAAGCCGCCAATCGCAGAACAAGGATCGTGATCCTGCCTCAGCTGGATCAGTTCTTCAAATTACTGGAGCCGAAATCATAAGACATTTTGGAATGTTGGATTGGGAAATTTTGAAATTTCCCAATCCAACATTTATCATCCTCTCAACCTTGCTTCTTCCAGATCCAGCTCCCATTCCCGCTCACGTATCAATTCCTCATCATAATCACCTGAATGACGAACTCTGTTCAATTCTCTTCGGCGAACTTCAACCAGTTCTACCAGCATTTGACGATACCGGGGTAGAAAGGCAGCCCCTTCTTCAGCGTCTTCCTCTTTTTCCAGCTTTTTCCTGGCCACTTCAATCATCCGTGCATACCTGTCACGCACCCGCCTATAGGCTTCATGGTTGATGTCATCAATATAATTGGTATCTAAATGAGCCAATACTGATTCAGCGAGGTGAATCCGTAGTGCTTGTGCCTGTAACTTCTGTGATTCTTTTTCATTTACCTGGACATTCAGTATCCGGATCAGTGGTTTAAGACTTAAACCTTGCACAACCAGAGTGATCAGGATAACAATGAACGTTATGAATAAAATAAGATTTCTGTTAGGAAAGGCTTCTCCATTCAGGGTAAGTGGGATTGCCAATGCAGATGCGAGGGAAACCACACCCCGCATGCCGCTCCAGGCAACCAGTAAAACCTGTTGCCAGCTAGGTCTGGTTTCGGTTTTCCGGATGCTTTTGGATAAATACCTTGGAAGATAGGCACCAGGAAATACCCAGATAATGCGGATTATAATTGTAAGCACACTTATGATAACAGCATAAAGGATAGCTTCACCAATGGAATAGCCTTCCAGCTCTTTAATGATCGATGGTAATTGAAGACCGATCAGGATAAAAACAAAGCCCGCCCACAAAAGCATGGCGGTTGGGTGCCTTGCCGGCGGCCCCCTGTCAACGATTCAGTGCGCGCCAGCCCCCGCGCGCGGATGCGCGCACCCGGCGGCCCTAAAGC
>CAMLGP010000297.1 GCA_946479535.1 uncultured Bacteroidota bacterium | reverse complement strand
CCGGTTTGCCCCCCGCAAGATCAAAGTAGAGCAGAAAGATGATGCAATTACCATTGCAAAAACAACTCCCGGATTTAATGATGGTCCGGATGTGGTACGTACTGAAACGCTCACATTTGACGGCAAAACAGTTGAATCAACCAGTGAGGGAGGCTTTGGCAAATCCAAACGAAAAGCAAGCATTAAATGGTCAGCAGATGAGAAATCATTTGTGGTCACTCAAAACACTGTTTTTGATGGTCAGAATGGAACAATAGAGATCAGTGGTACTGAAACATGGACGCTTTCAGCAGATGGTAAAACCCTTACAGCTGAAACAAAAAATACTTCGCCTCAGGGAGAGTACGTTATGAAGGCGGTATATGATAAAGAGTGAGAACAGGATTTTGAAATTTTGAAATTGGGAAATTTCGAAATTTAAATTCAAGTTCTGAAAATCAGTTTTATTTACAATCTGTTTTTTCCAATATAAATCCCTTGCCAAATTCTAAACTGGCAGGGGATTTAAATTTTTGACTGCCATCTCTTTCTTCTATATCTCCATAACCTTCCTGCAGGGTACTTCCTTTTTTAAGAAATGCTACTTCTCGTAGGGAACTTACACCCTCTGAATTAAAATGATAATTAGCCAGGAGCGTATCACCTTGCATGGTGCCTTCAAGCGATCCATGATTACTGTCTTTCTCAAAGAATTTATAGCTAAGTGTACCGGCTATTTTATCGCCTTCGGTTTTCAGGCTAAGGAACACGGAATCTTTTCCGGAGGTACCGATATAGCATTCCTGTTTGCCCGCTTCAGCTTTTTCTGCAGGTATAGTTGTTTCGCTGATGGTTGAATCAACTGTTTTATCATTATTGCAGGCAATGAATACAGTGCCAGCAATTAAACTGTAAAGGACATATTTCATGCCCTGATAAAATACAAAAGCGGGGCCAGAAATGGCCCCGCCAACTATCCTGAATGTTATTTATGGATATTACGAATGCTTAGTAACGACCATCTTTTTTATCCTGGCCATGGCCAATGATATATCCAATGGCTGCACCAGCAACACCGCCGATCACGCCACCGGCAACACGGTTCTTTTTATTAATTACTGCGCCAGCTACAGCACCGGCACCACCACCAATGGCTGCCCCTTTTGCAGCTTTACTCCAGCCTTTCTTTTGCGTTGTTTTTGCATAGTTATTGGAACCAGAGCTCATTGAACCACTACCAGAACTGCTGGAGGTAGTTGTCCTTGCTGTTGAAGTTCTGCGGGCAGGAGCTGCTGCAGCAGGCTGACTGGCATACTGATAATACTGATTGGGATCCAGTCTTTCATTCTGGAATTTCCAGTTCTGGAACTGGGCCAGTCCAACAGTATCTTCATAAGACAATCCTTTTGTCTCAGCAGTAGTTCCGGGATTCTTATTACAGGCTACCAATAGAACAGCTGCTAATGTAATGAGGGAGCAAATTGTAAAAATTCTTTTCATAACTGATTTTTTTAGGTTGAATAATCAAAACGTATAACCCCTAAATCAGAAAAAATGCCATAGAATTTTCGATTGTTAACGTCTCCGGTTTGCAGGAAAATACAACCTATTGATCAGGCAATTACAAGCGAAATCTTTTAACAAAAAAGACCCGGCTTAATATGATCAGTACTGGCATAACTATTTGCATTAACAAGCCTTATACATGTCTTTAACATCACCTATTATAGTCCTTAACAAAAGCTTGAGAAATGAGATGCAGGAAGGAAAGCACGAACAAATATTGCAGCAGAGGAGGTATCTATAAAATAAAAATGGGGACTTTATCAGTCCCCAAACAAGAAGGGCGAATCGGTTAACCCTCCTCATCAAGTTTATGCAGTTTTTAGCTGCGGTAATAAGATTAATCAGAGCCTTAAGAACGTTTATCCCGGTCCCGATAGGTATCGGGATAAACGAAATTGGACGGTTCAAGTACAATTAATTACTAACTACTAATTGCTGATTGGAATTTCCCCGAAGATTCGGGATGGTTTGTCAGGATTGGATCCTGATAGAAATCAGGATGTCAGGTATTGGATTTTCTAAAAGTATTTCTTGGATTGCTTTGCCATTAACACCACAAAGAACGCCATATCCTGTCCCGTAAACAATAGAATAACCTTCCTATCTCTTGTAGAATTAGGCCTACAGGATTACCCCTAAAAAGTGTGTGATTGACCTTTATTATTTTCTTCCTGTTGCGGCCCACAAAATGCCCGCATAAAGGTGGTTAAGGAAGGCAGGCTCAC
Organism: uncultured Bacteroidota bacterium; assembly: GCA_946479535.1. The sequence continues at coordinate 2,634 of CAMLGP010000297.1, read as the reverse complement.
TGAAATTGGTAGGAAGGTGCCCAAGTGCAGTATAAAATGCACGACCACCATCATAATTATGATACCAGGCGAGGGGATGCACTGCGCCCATGCCGTCACTCTTATTATTTCCCCAGGCTACTTTGGGATTGTAAGTAGATTCATCAACGCCTAGTATATAATTGAGACCAGAAATGGTTTCAGGCTGAAAATCATACCACTCTTCTGTCCAGATCCTTCCATCAGCAAACCCCTGCAAACCGGGAAAACTGTTGTCAAGGATTTTCATCCTGGCAGACTGCACGGCAGGATGGATCTTGAACATTCTTCCAACCAGTTTGGTATACCATGGCCAGTCATATTCAGTATCAGAAGCACTATGAATACCTACATAGCCTTTTCCAGACTGGATAAATCTTTCCATTACTTTCTGCTGATCATCATTGAAGATATCACCGGTAGTATTCAGGAAAATAACCACCTGGAACTGTTTCAGGTAATCATCAGTAAATCCGCCTGGATTTTCCCAGAGCACTACATCAAAGAAATTCCTGATGCCCATTTCTTTCAAGGCAATCCAACCCGCATGCAATGATTCATGATGCCAGCCTCTGGTAGTTGTTACTACCAATGCCTTAAATTGTTTATTCTGAGCTGAAGCTGTATAAGAAGCGATGCAATGGATTGCCAGTGTAACAAGCAATAATCTGAAGCCTTTCATAATGGAAGTATTTTTGTTAGGCTATGAAAATAAGGAATATTCCAATTTTAGCATGATCCAACATTTTTATCAAGGCCCGAAAGGCTTATTAATAACAAAGATGCTTTCGAACTTTGGTAATATTTTGCCATTAGCCAAAAGCCCGAAAGCATATGCGGACAAAAATGTCCTGCTTTGAATCATGTTGTACATTTGTAAAACAAACAATTACCGGAAATGCAACCTTATGTGTTAATGCTGCTAACGGATCCTGATGACAGGTATATCACTGAATCAACAATGGATGAAATATCCAATAATATTCCAGTGCAATTCATTTCTTCCCTGGAAGAAATGGATAAAACGATTGTTGAATTTGGACAGCCAGTGGTTATTCTGGTAAATGATCAGGGATCCGCACAACAGGGTCTTTCGGTTGTAAGAAGGCTCAGGTCAAATCCTCTTTATAGTTATTTACCAGTAGTTGTACTGGGAGAAGTAACTACCTCGGAATATATCCAGGAATGCTATAGGGCAGGGGCCAATACTTTTATTATTAAGCCTTCCACTATTGCAGAAACAAGGAAGAAGATCGCTACCTTTTTCTCTTATTGGTTTGACGTGGCAGAAGTATAACACCCCTAAAAATCGGAATAGTCTTTAGCAGCAAGGAACATAATCTCTGCTTTGGAAACAGTATGCTGGTACTCTGGCATGGCTGAGATCTTTTTCCATAGTGGATCAGCAAAGAAAGCCTTCCAGTGAGCATCTCTTTCAGTCATGTTCTCAAAACTGGTCATATACATCAGATTCGGCATTCTGCTGCCACTTAGCACTTCAGCATAAAATACCGGATTAAATTCAAGTCGGTCAAACAATGAAATCTCACCGCCTTCATTGAACATATGGACCTTTGAATTATAGAGGAGTTCAGTTGGGCCTTCATAGCTTCTGAGTTCATATATGCGATCCTTTTTAGGACCTTGCAATTTCGGTAATTCCATGGAAGGATGGAGGCGGAAGGATTTCAATACAATATTTTCCATACGTACAAAAGGTGGCTGGTTCCAGGCTGCATTCATGTAATTGCGAGCAGCTTTTGCATAACCTGAGTCCTTTTGCAATTGGGCTGGTAATCCGGCCAGTTTGTCAAGAGAAGAAGCAGAGAAGAAAATAAATAGTCGCTTGTCTGCCACAGTATCGTTGGCTAAAGCCTTAAATACGCCCACATTTTTGATTCCGGCTTTATGGAGATAGGGGATCCAGGCTTGTGAAATATATTCATCCAGCAATTTCTCCTGGTCTGCATTGGCAAAATGATAAACCCTGATCTGGTAATATTCTGCAGAGGGTTTGGGATCTGAATTGGCTAATACGGGTAGGGAAAGTACGATTGTAACTGCAATTGTTGCAAAATGGCGAAGCCGGAATAAATGCATAAGCAATTTTTAGAACAGGGAAATTAAATAATTATCAGGATTAAATTCATATTGTCCTGAAAATGTAAATCTTAAGGGCCAGTGGGGAAAACAAAATTGGTTTTTGATTTCTTTTATTTTTACCTTACTAGACGCTTTTAGGGCAGGAAAACCTTCTCCTGCTTATTTACAGGGTTCTGGATCCGCCCCAGCCCAAAACCTGAATAGACTCCGCTTTATTTATCTAAAACAATGGTATGAACTTATTATTCATGTCTGCGTCCAGCAAATGGCGTAGTAAGGCGCTTAAAGCAGAATCTGCTTATAGGGAAGCAATTAAGCAAAACCTGGAATTTAGTGAGACAAAAAAATTGTATATGGAATTCAAACGTGTTGAGAAGGAGTTTCACGAATTTCTGACCAAAAGGGCTGAAGAGAGGATGGGCATTGCATTATTTTAACGCATAGAATAGAAAAAGCCCCTCCGCCTGGGCGGAGGGGCTTTTTCTATTCTAATATTTTGTTGTTCCTAGAACT
>CAMLGP010000296.1 GCA_946479535.1 uncultured Bacteroidota bacterium | reverse complement strand
TGATCTTATACATGGGCTCTTTCTTTTGTGAACTTTCCTGGATCATTATTTTGGTAACCTGTTCATTCACTGATACAATTGTATCTGTTTTGATTGTATCCCGAACAATTCCTGTTGAATCTTGTGCTAATAACTGGCTGCTCATCAGGAGCGCTGTCAGCATGGGTAACAGAGTATTTTTCATACGCTCATATTCAGACATCACCACGTAATGCCTTATTTAGGGTTTATAACACATAGTTTACAAAAACTATGCGAACAGCCTTTATTACGGTAAATAAGAAAAAATGGGGAATTGAGGCAACGATTGTGATTATTTTCATACACCCTTAAGGTTTGATTTTGAAATTTTGGAATTTCGAAATTTCGAGATTTCAAAATCCCTACTGTTTTCCGAATCTTGCTAATTAAATTCAGTTTCATCAGCACTTGGGCCATAACTCCCGGGTATTGGAATATTGAGTAACCTGAGATAAACCCCCAATTGTGCACGGTGATGGATAGTTTGAGAAAGAGACATTCTTAAAACCTCACCTTTGGGATTGGTGCTATAAACCTCCTGTCCATTCCTGAGCGTCCAGGGCTCATCCAATTGTTCGGCAGACGCTTTTGCCAGTTCGGTTCTTCCCTGAACAAGATTCTTTTCAAAATAAGCAAGGAGTTGGGTGGTATCATTGATATCCACAGCCTCATATTCATTATCACTGAAATCAAGCTCAGCTGAATTCAGCGCCATGCTGATCCAGCCTGGCAATTCTGCTATATGGGTAGCCAACCTCTTTAGAGTCATGCTTTTTTCATGGGGCGCCCAGTCAAATTTGTCTTTTGGTACTCTTTGCAGCATTTTGCGCGTGGTGAGAGCTTCAGACTCAAGCTCTTTGGAGAGTTGTTCAAGAATTGTCATCGCATTTCTATTTTATTGATAAAACAAAATAAAAACGAGGGAGTGACAACTGTATGGCAGTCCGTTTTTCGAGAAAAAAAAATACCTTAATAATCTACCGGGAGCTGCTTCATGTAATCATTCAGGGGGATATGCGTTGTTTTCCTGAATGGGCTTCCTGTGTTGCGGACGCGGAGAATGCGTGAAACCTTAAAATCCCTGTAATCATTACGAGAATGGCACCAGGCGATCAGATGCCAGTTGAAGGCATAAAACACCAGCCCGATGGCTTCTACCTGGCGTTGGCTGACTTCTTCTTTAAAATTCTTATAATCAATTTCAACAATACTCTTGCTTCCTATGGCATCCTGTAATACGGTGAGGTATTCAAAATTCAAAGTAAAACACGAAGGCTTTTGCAGGCGGATCGTTTCATTCATTGATTCCAGTTTCTCCTTTTGAGGACCACGCAATACTGCCTTTACCTTATTAAGGGCATTGGTATAATGGGTCTGTATGGATTTGTCCGCAAACCCATATACCAGGGCTTCCGTCAGTAATAGCGCATTGGCTTCCTCATTGGAAAAGGAAACAGGAGGCAGGAAATAGCCCTGTACCACAAAATATCCTTTCGTTGCTTCAAAACTGACAGGTATTCCCAATTCACAAAGTGCCTTTACATCACGATAAACTGTGCGGATGCTAATGCGGAATTTATCTGCAATCTTCTCAGCTGGCACGAATTTTTTAGATTGAAGCAATGTCAGTATCCCGAACAGCCTGTCTACCCGATTCATAATAACTGGTTTGGTCGGAACAAAAATAGGTGGTTTACCGGCTCATTTTGTAGCCAAAGCGGGGAAGAATTTCCCCATCGATCCCTTATTCCCTCTTTAATTCTTCGGCAGCAAAATTGCAATTATATCGGGGCCTTCCCACTCGCTTTTAACCTTTCCAACCTTATGATAATGCATACAACTGTAGTAGATCTAAAGTTTATGGCTATTGCCCTTAATGAAGTTTTGGAATGATACTGATAATAGATGATAAGCCGGAAAACCTCTTTTCTCTCAAGACTATTTTAACATTACACTCATTTCCTGTTGATACCGCTGAAAGTGGTGAAGAGGCTTTGAAAAAGGTATTGAAAAACAGCTATGCACTAATCATCCTGGATGTACAGATGCCTGGTATGGATGGGTTTGAAGTGGCAGAAGCTTTATCTGGTTACAGTAAATCCCGGGATGTTCCCATTATCTTCCTGAGTGCAGCCAGCACTGAAAAGAGATTCATCACCAGGGGATATACTTCGGGTGGTATTGATTATATCACCAAACCCATTGATCCTGATATTCTCCTGCTCAAGGTCAAAACCTTCTATAAATTATTTGAACAGACCAGGCAATTGAATGAAATGCAGGATATCCTTCGGTCTGAGATCGAATTTAGAAAGAAGGCTCAGGTAGAGATCAATGCCAGGGCACTTGAATTAAAATCAATTCTGGAAACCATTCCACAACTTGCTTTTACCACAAAGCCTTCAGGTGAACTGGAATATGCAAATAGCCAGTGGTTGAACTATGTTAACTCTACTTTCCGTTTTCCTGAAGCTCATCCCGATGATAAAGAAATTGCATCTTCCTTCCAGGCTGCAATTGTTTCGGGAAAATCTTTTGAAAGGGAAGTACGGATAAAGCGAATCAGGGATAATGTTTATCGTTACCATTTGCTGAGGGTATTACCAGTTTGGGAAAATAATACTATCCTCAGATGGGTAGGCACATTCACGGATATTGAAGATCAGAAACAGGCAGTTAAACGTAAAGATGAATTCATCAGCATTGCCAGCCATGAATTAAAAACACCACTAACTACCATCAAGGCCTATATACAGCTACTGGAGAGAATAGCTAAAGAACCCACAGCACACAATTATGTAAATAAGGCCCTATTCCAGGTAAATAAACTGGACAAACTGATTGCAGACCTGCTGGATATCTCCAAAATTGAGAGCGGCAAGATGAAATTCGACAAGAAAAAATTCCGCTTTGAACCCATGCTTTCCGGCATTCTTGATATGGCCAGGCAAACCTATCCGGAGTTCATATTCCAGCAAACGGGAAAGGCAGATGCTGAAATATATGGAGATGAAACCCGGCTGGAGCAGGTATTGGTGAATTTTATTTCTAACTCCGTTAAATATTCTGCATCCCGGAAAGAAGTATTAATAGAAACTTCCATCACTGGTGAGAATAAGTTGCTGGTGGCTGTGAGGGATTTTGGGATCGGAATTCCCAAAGAGCACCAGCAAAACCTGTTTAAGAAATTTTACAGGGTGGAAGACCAGGTTAAAACCACCCAGGGTTTGGGGATCGGGCTATACATTTGTGCCGAAATATTACAGCGTCATGATTGTGATTATGGCGTTCGAAGTGAGCCTGCAGATGGCACCACCTTTTATTTTTCCATGCCTTTAAACTAGCTATAAATTATTTGACGATTCATGCAAAAGCAATCAAACAAGAATCTTACCGGTGGATTAGGGATCTCATTGCTTATCCTCCTGGTCAGCTCAGTTGCATCATTCATCTGTATCAGGCAACTGATCAAAAGCTCAGAATGGGTGGCGCATACTCACACGGTTATTCAAAAACTGGAAGAGATAATGTCCAATACAAAGGACGCAGAAACCGGCCAGCGGGGATTTCTTCTTACTCATGATGTTACTTATCTGGCTTCCTATAATGGCACCTATGAAAAAGTGAACAGCAGTTTTGACGAGGTTAATGGCTTGTTGTCTGATAATCCTGAGCAAAAAAGCAGGCTGGCAAAGCTGAAGGCTATAATCGACCAGCGTTTCCGGTTCCTGAAATTGTCAATAGATAGCGTACAGCGCAATCAGGAGATTGATATCAATAATCTCAAGCTGGGACAGCAGTTAATGCAACAAAGCAGAGCACTGGTGGATGAATTGAAGTCAGTGGAAGAGGGGTTATTGGCAGAACGGACCAAAAAAGCAGATCAGTTTACAAAGTTTACTCCAATTGTTATCATTGTTGCTGCACTCCTGGCCCTTTTAATAACGCTCTATTATTACCGTCGGCTTACTGGTAATTTCAATGAAATCAATAAACTTAATGATGAATTACGGAGAAAAGACGAACAGATCGCCGCAAGAATTGGGGCTACGCAACGTATTGCAGCCCGCATTTCACAGGGTGATTTTAAAAGCAGGGCATCGGATGAAGAAAAGGATGAACTGGGAAGTTTATCTATTTCGTTAAATAGAATGGCTGAATCACTGGAACGCAGTTTTTCAGATATTGAGGGAAAGGAATGGTTGCAAAAGGGATCTGCTGAGCTTGGCAAAAATACAGTTGGGGAGAAGTCGATAACAGCTCTCGCCAATGATGTCATTGCATTTCTTGCTGACTATACTGAAAGCGCAGTGGGTGCCTTTTATCTTAAAGAAGATGGAACTTCACTTGTATTAAAAGGTGGTTTTGCCCTGATGCAAAATCACGGCTTAACAACAAAGATTGGAGAAGGGATAGTAGGGCAGTGTGCCAAAGATGGGAAGACTATTACCTTAGACAATATTAATGAAACTGATTTCAATATCAGCTTTACGGCCGGAGAAATAAAACCCAAAAGCATTCACGTGTTTCCGGTTTATTTTGAAAACCGGCTTATTGGAGTTATCGAAATGGGTTCACGTTCAGCTTTCACTTCTCTCCAGAAAGATTTCTTTAAAGTAGCGGCTGAACATATTGGAATAGCCATCAACTCGGCTTATAACAGGCTGCGTCTCCAGGAATTGCTGGAAGAAACCCAGGCACAGACGGAGGAACTCCAGGCACAACATAGTGAACTGGAGGGGCTGAATACAGAGCTGGAAGCCCAGGCGCATAAATTACAGGCCTCGGAAGAAGAACTGAAAGTTCAACAGGAAGAATTGATGGAGGCAAATCAGGAACTGGAAGAACGGTCCAGATTGCTGGAAGAGAAGAATCACATGATCAGCGAGCGGAACCTGG
>CAMLGP010000295.1 GCA_946479535.1 uncultured Bacteroidota bacterium | reverse complement strand
ATTTTCCTTATGATTCACACGGATTGTTCATGTTCGATGGTACGCATACCTATGAATATGCCGATATGCGGAAAGGATTTCACCCAGACTGGAACAGTTATATTTTCAATTACAGGAGAGGAGAGGTTAAATCATTCCTGATCAGTAGCGCCCGTTTCTGGTTTGATCTGTTTCATATAGATGGAATGCGTGTGGATGCGGTAAGCTCAATGCTTAAACTGGATTATTCCAGGGAAGCAGGTGAATGGGAACCCAATGAGTTTGGTGGAAATGGAAACCTGGAGGCCATTTCATTTATAAAAGATCTTAACCAGACAATCTATCGTGATTTTCCTGATGTGCAGACCATTGCTGAAGAAGCTACCGACTGGCCAGGCATCACCAGCCATACTTGGGAAGACGGATTGGGATTTGGGATGAAATGGATGATGGGCTGGATGCACGATACACTTTTCTATTTCAAACTAGATCCATTGGCCAGGCAGCATCACCAGGACAAATTCACCTTTAGCATGATGTATTTTTATGATGAGAACTTCATGCTTCCTTTCAGTCATGATGAAGTGGTACATGGCAAGAGCCCGATGCTTTATAAAATGCCAGGAGATGATTGGCAGAAGTTTGCCAACCTGCGATTGATGTATACCTATATGTGGACCCATCCCGGCGCCAAGCTGCTTTTTATGGGAAATGAATTTGGACAAACAGGTGAATGGAATTACAAATCGGAACTGGACTGGTTCCTGTTACAATATGATTCTCATCGGAAACTGAAGGATTGTGTTTCAGATCTCAATAAACTTTTACGGGATGAACCAGCTTTATACGAGAACCAGTTCAATCATGAAGGATTTGAATGGATCGACTTAAATCATCGCGCAGAATCCGTTGCCGTCTATAGAAGAAAAGGGAAGAAAAAAGCTGATGATCTTCTCATTGTTCTCAACTTTACTCCGGTGGTAAGAATGGATTGGGACATCTATCTGGATGATAATACCTATACACAGGAAATATTCAATAGTGATAGCGAAGCCTATTGGGGAACAGGAAAGATTTACAATCCTGATATCCGTCTGGAACTGGTAGACAAAGATCAGAAAAGATGGAAACTAAGGCTCAATTTACCACCCCTGGGTGCCATTGTCCTAAAATAAGGGATAACCCTCATTTATTGCTGATTATCAGTATGATGAAAAAGCTCTATGTGATTAAAAACAGCCCTTCCTACATACAATAATTGCGCACGAGGCGTTATAAAAGCCGGTTACATTAGCGACTTTTATATTACTGGAAAAAACTGTATTTTACCAGTCCGTTAGATAAACTTTAAGTTTTTGACCCTATGAAAGTCAATGCTAAATTTATCTTGCATGGATCACTATCTAATAAGAAAACCGATAATAAAATCCCCTATGAGTACCAGGTTCATGCTTCTATTGCTATTACTGGGACCCAGTTTAGCATTTACCCAAACAAATCCTTCAACAGTCTCAGTAGTTACTACAGACAGTGCCAGTCTTTTCCTTCAAAAAGGTTTGATGGAAAAGGAAAAGGGCCGCCGTATGGAGTCATTAAAGAATTTTGAAAAGGCGCAGCACTATGATGCCAATAACAAACAGGTTATTTCCGAACTGGCGTCTGCTTATTTTGATCTCCGTAAATATGCGCTGGCTATCGAAAATTATAAAAAACTGATTGAGCTTGGTGAAACAACAGCAGCCAATTACAAACAGTTAATGAATCTCTCTTTCAATTTCAGGAAATGGGATGATGTAATTTTGTATGCAAACAAACTGAAAGCAGCAGATCCTTCTGAAAAGACCAGCTATTTCCTGGGAAAGGTTTACTACGAGCAGGGAAATTATGGAGAGTCTATCAAACAATTGACGCAGGCTGGCAAAGAAGATCCAACCAATGCTGAGGTGCCTTATATGATCGCACGCAGTTTTGCGGACCAGCAGAATTATAAACAGGCAGTTCCCTATTTTCAAAAAGCAATTGAACTGGATACATCAAAGAACAACTGGATATATGAACTGGGACTGATCTATTACGCCATACCGGATGATAAGAATGCCCTGAAATATATTCTGCTTGCCGGTGAAAAAGGATATAAAAGAGATAATGATTACCTGACAAATCTGGGTATTGCCTATCTTAATTCCGGTAACCTTGATGAGGGTGTGAATATCCTGAATGAGATCCTGAAGATGCGGCCCAGTGACCTGAATATCCTGAACATGGTAGCGGAAGCTTACTATGATAAAGGAAAATACCAGCTGGCAATGGATTACTGGGATAAGTGCCTGGAGTACGATAAACAAAATGCTTCTGCATTATACATGATCGGTCTTTGTTACCAGAAAAAAGGAGAAAAGGCTAAAGGACAGCAGCTTTGCGACAAGGCCATTGAGATGGATCCAAGCCTGGCTTCCCTGAAGCAGAAGAAACAGATGATGGGGTTATAAATTCAAAAGCCAAAATGAACAAGTAAAACGGGTTGTCTTATGGACAGCCCTTTTTACTTTTTAATTTTTACTTAATTGCATTGGTGCTGGTAAGAATAAGTAATATTGCTACCACCTGATGCTGTCAAAGAAGTGATCTTTCCTTCCGTATCAAAATTGTAATCAAAACTGGTGATGGTTGATCCGGAGAAAAGGGACTTGATTGCATTTTTGGTTCTGTAAATCTGGAAACCACCTACAAGCTGTGCAATATCAAGGTAATCGCCTTCCTGGGCTGGTTTATCAGTGTAATAGTCTACGGTTGACACACTCGATCCAGACGTAATTGAAGACATATTACCATTACTCCAGGTCACTGTTGAAACAGTAGGCGATCCTCCGCCTGATGAAGTACTTGTGGCCTTTATTAGCTCTGTCCCACTGTATTCATAAACATCATTACTCCAATTGGTGCCCGATGCATTGAATTCAGTTTTTACGTTGGTAGCAAGACCATTGGAATTTAGGGTTATTATTTTTTTCGAGCTAAAAGTACCGGATGTTGTTGTTGTTCCAATAACAGTATTTCCGCTATAAGCAAATGTAGTAATATCATTTCCGGTTGAAATGGTGCTTATTTTTCCTTCGGTGTTATAGCTTATATTAAAAGAATTGCCAGAAGGAGAGGGAGTGATTGTAATGATCCTGCAGGTTGGTTTCTTCTTTTCATCTTTGTCTTTTTTACATGCCGGAAAAGCAAGGATCATAAGAAGTGAGACGAGGGTTGTGAGTCGGATAGTTTTCATTTGTTACTATTTGTTTTAAAAGCGCAAGATAGACCTGGGAACAAATGAAAAAAATACCCGGTTAATATGAATTTATATCACCCAATTTGGAACTCTAAACGGAAAGCGGATTTTAATTATACAAATTATACCACTAAAAGGTAGGTAGGTTATATATTAAATACTTTTAATTATACAGTATTGATAAGTGTAGAAAGCATTGATACTCCCTGGAATACTGGATACTGAACTTTCATCACTGGCAAGCATAATCCTGCGAAAAGGTCATCCATAACGGGGTTGGGGTTTATTACCTACATCCGTTCAGGTACTCTGATACCTAATAAACTCATGGAAGAAGCAATAACATTAGAAGTTAACTCAGATATCATTAAACGCAGATGCTTCTTTTCTTCAGATTCTGCGCTTAAGACTGAATGTTCTGTATAAAAGCCGCTGAAGCTGCGAGCCACCTCATAAATATAAATAGCGAGGGCTGAGGGGTCATGATCAGCTACCGCCTGCTCAATTAGGTTGGGATATTGTTCCAGTTGCACGATCAATTTCTTTTCCAGTGGCAGCAGGGGAGCCCCGATAGCTATCGGGGTACTTGAATCAGCACCTGTTTCCTTTGCTTTTCGTAATACTGATTTGATCCGTGCGTGAATGTATTGAATGAACGGACCTGTAAACCCATGAAAATCGATACTCTCTTCAGGATTAAAGACCATTTTCTTTTTAGGATCAACTCTTAACAGGAAGAACTTTAACGCCCCCAGTGCAATTGTCTCATACAATTCACTCAGTTCACCCGGGTTAAAATCTTTTACCTTGCCCAGTTCTTCCGTTTTTTCCTTAGCCACTCTTTTCAACTCTTCAATAATATCATCTGCATCCACAACCGTACCTTCCCTTGTTTTCATTCTGCCAGAAGGAAGTTCCACCAGTCCGTAACTAAGATGATAGATCCCTTTTGCATAGGGTTTACCTAATTTCTCCAGGATCAGCTTCAATACCTTCATGTGATAGTTCTGTTCATCCGCTATCACATAAATGCTCTGATCATAATGAAACTGTTCATATTTTTTGTCGGCAAGGCCAAGGTCCTGCGTGATATAAACGGAGGTACCATCCTTTCTTAAAACCAGCTTTTCATCAAGGCCATCAGCTGTAAGATCAATCCATACGCTGCCATCTTCTTTTTTATAGAAAACACCTTTCTTTAATCCATCTTCCACAAATTCCTTCCCAAGCAGATAGGTCTCGCTTTCAAAATAATTCTTATCAAAATCACTTCCGATCTTCTTATAAGTTTCATTGAAGCCTTCATATACCCAATTGTTCATTTTCTGCCAGAGCGCTCTCACTTCAGGATCACCTTTCTCCCAGTCAAGCAGCATTTTTTGAGCAGCTTCCATGATTGGGGATTTTCTTTCTGCTTCTTCCTTTGATAGGCCAGATGCTATTCCTTTTTCAATTTCCTTTTTTAGTTCTTCTCCAAATCGTACATAGTAATCACCTACAAAATGGTCTCCCTTCATTCCCGTTGATTGAGGTGTTTCGCCATTAGCATACCATAGCCAGGAAAGCATGCTTTTGCAAATATGAATGCCGCGATCATTCAGGATGGCCGTCTTCACCACCTCATACCCGGAAACTTTTAATAACTGGGCCACACTCCATCCCAGGAAATTATTCCGCAGGT
>CAMLGP010000294.1 GCA_946479535.1 uncultured Bacteroidota bacterium | reverse complement strand
ACCCGAACATGGGCTGGCAATAAATTATTTGATTTCACCATGAAATATCCCGGCTGGTTCTTCTTTTTTTTGAAGATCATCAACAGGCTGGGCATGGTAAACGCAAGTATCTTCAAATTCGTCAACTTCTATATCGGCAAGAATGAAGCAAGGATACAGCTATATGAAAGATGGACTACCCTGCGCCGCTTAAAGCCTAACATCAAACGCATCAAAGCCTTTATTCTACAATATAAAACACCTGTCAAATTGATCTATGGGCGTCATGACCGTATCATTTTACCCATACGGGGAGAAAAATTCAAAGAAGGTATTGAAGCTTACTGTACATTGAAGGTTATTTCATCAGGCCATCAGGTTCTACATGAAAAACATGGCGATGAAATTCTGCAAAGTCTAAAGGATTAAATCAATAATGCCGATCATTTATGCTATCATAGTATTATTTCTTCTTTATACTGTACTGATCATTTATTATTCTATTTCGTGGAAATCAATTCCTGCATTTGTCCCCGAATCCGGTTATCCCTCCATCAGGATCTCCGTGATCATTGCAGCCAGAAATGAAGAAGAAAATATGGCTGCGCTGCTAAAGACAGTAACCCGTCAATCCTACTCGGGTGATTTAACGGAAATAATAGTAGTGGATGATCACAGCACAGATAGAACAGCTGAAATTGTAAGGCAGTTTCCTACAGTAAGGCTCTTGCAATTGACGGATGATCCTGGTAACTCCTATAAGAAGAAAGCCATTGAGGCAGGAATTGCTGCCGCTACCGGGGATCTGATTGTTACTACAGATGCGGATTGTATCCCTTCACCCTTATGGCTGGAAACCATCGCAAAATGCAAGGATAAAACAAAGGCTGTATTTATTGCCGCTCCGGTAAGTTTCATCTCGCCAAAATCTGCGCTTTACAATTTGAATAGGCATCAGACAATAGCAGATGATAACATAGGCCAGTCTGGCAATAGACTTCTAGCCGGTTTGCAGGAACTTGATTTTATTGTGCTACAGGGTATTACTGGTGCTTCGGTATATAAGGGCGCTCATTCCATGTGCAATGGAGCCAATCTTGCCTATGACAGAAAAGTGTTTTATGAAGTAAATGGTTTTGAAGGTATCGATAATATTGCTTCCGGTGATGATATGCTTTTAATGCATAAGATATGGAAGAACTATCCCAGGGCTGTCAGCTATCTCAAATCAAAGGATGCCATCATACTAACCCAGCCTACGAAAACATGGAACAGCTTTTTTAATCAGCGAATTCGCTGGGCAAGTAAGGCCACTTATTATAAAGACTGGCGTATATTCTCCGTATTACTGCTGGTTTACTTATTTAATCTCTCCTTTTTAATACTGTTCATTGCAGGATTCTTCAATTCCGGATACTGGATTTTCCTGGCTGGTTTATGGGCTGGAAAAACACTCATTGAAATTCCTTTTGTGTATTCAGTAGCCCGTTTTTTTGGCAAACAGGATTTACTATCCTGGTTTTTCTTCTTTCAGCCACTACATATTATTTATACTATTATCTCCGGTCTGTTTGGACAATTCGGAAAATATGAATGGAAAGGAAGAAGGGTTAAATAGTAATGGTGGCTATCCATTATTCACTTATCTTAACGGCTAAAACTTCCGCTTTTTGGCTAATGAGAGTTTTTCTTTTCAGCAGGCAGCCTGGAAGAGGCTGAAGAAGAATAAAGGGGCAGTGTTTGGCCTGGTCATTATCATTCTTTCCATACTGATAGCGGTATTTGGTTATTTCATTGCACCTGATCATTCTCCTTATGCCAACCGGATCATCCTCGAGATCGGAAGTGGCAAGCCGGGCTTTAAACAGGATTTTATTCTTCTGAAAAAAGAAAACCCTAAATCAACAGGGTTTTTACGGCAGCTGGCCAATGGCAAGGAAGACACCTATTTTTATACCCCTGTTGTAAATCACCGGGAACAGGGAGATAGCATCATCGTTCAAAAATTTATCGACGAAGGTCTTTCTGAAAGACAGGCCTATCACAAAAAAGATCTGGCTCCCAATCCAATAACAACAATGCGCTTCCTACTGGGTACTGATAAGTTCGGTCGCGATATATTGAGCCGCATCCTGATTGGAACACGCATAAGTCTCAGTGTTGGATTGATCACTGTATTGATCTCCCTTTCCATTGGATTAATACTTGGCTCGCTTGCTGGTTACTTCGGTGGCAGAACCGATGCAGCCATTACCTGGTTCATCAACGTGATCTGGAGTATTCCTACTTTATTACTCGTATTTGCCATAACGCTTGCTTTGGGCAAAGGTTTTTGGCAGGTATTTATTGCCATTGGACTTACCATGTGGGTAAGTGTGGCAAGACTGGTGCGCGGACAGGTAATTGCTGCAAGAGAACTGGAATATGTGGAAGCTACTCGTGCCTTGGGCTATTCCATAACAAGAACCATTGTACGTCATATCTGGCCTACCATCATGGGACCCGTAATGGTTATAGCAGCCTCTAATTTTGCTTCAGCAATTGTTATTGAAGCAGGATTAAGCTTTTTGGGAATTGGTGTGCAGCCTCCCCAGCCGAGCTGGGGATTAATGATAAAAGAGAATTATAATTTTATTATTACACAGAATCCCATGCTGGCACTGGCTCCTGGCTTTGCGATCATGGTACTGGTACTCGCCTTTAATTTATTGGGGAATGGGTTGAGAGACGCTCTCAATGTCAGAGGCAGGATTTGACCTTGAGTTCAGGTCCACTATAACCAGCATTGAAAGGCATAGGAAGAAAAGACTTCCTATCTTATCTGTCTCAATCAAATCACTCAGGAAATTCACAGTTAGGATCATCCCCATTATTATTCCCATTGTCATGGTCACCCGCTTATAAAAATCATCAGTGATCCGGTGATACAGATACTGGGCATAATAAAGGAGAAAGCCTGCCAGTAAAACAAAGAATAGCAATCCTGGGATTCCCTGTTCCACTGCCGTCAATAAAAAATAATTATGGACCGTTGAATGTTCCGGGTTATTACTCACCCATGTCCTGAATGCAGGAATTGTATATGACTTGTAGTTATTATAAAATGAATTAGGCCCATAACCGGTAACCCAATTATCCCTGATCATCCGGATGCCAGCTATCCATCTGTAAAACCGTTCTTCAGTAGATACATCTTTGCCCTGGTAAGTAGCTAAAAGATGTTCTCTGAAATTAGAATGCCAGATAGTGGTTTTGTAGTCATGTGCGAAATCCAGGTAACGATCATTGGATCTTATCCAGAATAAAGCAGCAATGACCAGTAGAATAATAGTTATATAGGCTATGATTATTCTCTTTTTGCGGATCAGCCAGGATATAAATATTCCCAGGAACAATGCCAACCATGCTCCCCTTGCGTAAGAAAGAAATAAGGCCAGGAGGAGCAGAATGAGAACGACAGTGGTTATCTTTTTCTTTGGGATGGAAGTAACTGCAGACCGGTACGCCGCTACAATTGTAATGACACAAACCAGCATGGCTGAATAATTCACATGGTTGCGGAAGAAAGGTTCAAGCGCTGTGTTAATTGAAGCAAAACTATACCCATAAAAGCCATGTCTTGCCAGCGTAATAAGTGTAACAATGATCATTGCCAGTGATAATGCCCACCCGGCCATGCGGATCATCTGTTTCCTTCTGAATAATATTAAAGGCGCTATAATGAATGCCCCAATATACCAGCCTTTTGCCAGTAAGTACTTAAGGGATAATAATGGTTGCGTTGAAAACAGGCTGCATACTATTGCCCAGATAATACTTAGTAATAATAATAAAATCAATGGGTGACTCCATACCTGCCTGGAAATAGCTTTGGGTTTGTATAGCCAGTAACAAAAGAATAAAGCGCTTACCACCCACATCAGCAATTCATCCGGAAGATCTGTTCCCAGTGTTTCGGTAACCTGGTATTCCATCGAAAAAGGCAGGGAGAATAATAATAGAAGAAATACAAGTTGCATGGATTGCCATCCTGCCAGCAAAAAAAGTCCCCCAAACGGAAGCAATGCAAAGAAATATTCACCGGATAATGCCGCCCAGCCAATCAATGCAAAAAATAGCACGCTTAGCCCGAAAAATAACCAGTTATTATTTTTAACAGCGGCGATCACAATGCACGTCTTTTTCTTCTTTCAAGGAAGAGGGCTAACAGAAATGAAAAGAGAAAACTAATTATTGCAGTTGCAACCAGCAATTTTAATCTTTGGGGCTTATCAGGTTTTTGTGAGACTCTTGCTTTTTCCACAACAACCAGTACAGCGGGTTTTGTATCAAGAGTTAGTTGATATTCCACAATCAACTTATTATATTCAGCCAGTTTTTCTACATAAACTCCAAAATCGCCTGAAGAATCACTGACCTGAACTGTAGAACGCAGGGGATCAAGCTTCATGGCATTCATGGTATTTTTCAATTTTAACCTGCCGGCTTTAAGGCTTTCCATTACCTTTTCGTTACTGATAGCCGCAACAGACTGGTGAATACTATTCAATTTATCAAGAATGGCATTCGCTAACTGAGGCGCCAGATTCTTATCAGTATCCCATACCTTGATTTTCAACTCTCCATACTCGCTCCGAAATACTTTACTATTACTTTTCAGCAAAGCTGCGGACTGAGTGATCTGCATTTCCTTATCCTCGATCTTATAATGATCCCAGAGATTATAGGCAATTGCAACTGCCAGGTAAACCGTATCCAGCTGTGCAGTACCCAGTATCTTGTCAAGATCATCAGGACTACCCAGACTGGGATACAGACCTTCAATATTATTATTAAAGATCTTTGCTTTGTCAGTTAAAATACCAGATGCGGGCAGAGCTGTAGCGGTAGAAAGATAGAGGGGTTTCTCACTAAATACAATAGCTGCTACAATTGCTACTGCTACAATGATCACCAGT
>CAMLGP010000293.1 GCA_946479535.1 uncultured Bacteroidota bacterium | reverse complement strand
ATCGTTCAGAGAATTTCTTGAGCCATCCATATGTTTGCTGCAGGAAGGGAAACTTTGGCCTGCTGTTGTGAGGTCAGTATTTAAAGCACCATCAGTAGTTCTTCCATTGGGATAAGCTACATAGGTGGTTGGAATGGCTCTGCCGGTTCCCATAACATCGGTTACAAGGGCAGCGCCAGAGGTAGCCTTGCAGATTTTGGAAAGAGGAAAGCGGGTATCTCCAGGCTGATCGATTACAAACATAATTCCCAGATCGCCCTTAACATTGGGAGCAACGGGTGATGCACCATTTAAAGCACTTTTGGTACGGAAGGATTTCCAGAACCTTGAATCATTTACCATATCATAAACACGATACATGTAGTAAGTAGTTGCCAACCGGCTAAAAGGTCTGTCTCCTGTAAGATCACGGGCCATCTGGTCCTGCACATCATACCTGGAAGCAAAATACAGGTGTTGGGTATTACCGGTACCCAGGTTTGTATTCAGGTCATTAGTAAACTGGGCAGATAGAATTATTTCAGGCAAAGTTTCGTTGGCAGAATTGATACCAGTAAAATTCCAGAGAGAACCAAAATTTGCAGCTAATGGATGTCCTGCAATCACACCGTCACATAAGGAAACCACCTGTGCCAGATCAGCAGCAACAGTTGAACTGTTCCAGCCACTATTTATTTCACTTGCCCTTGACAGTAATGCCTTGGCAAGAAAAAATGAGGCAGCGTCTTTTGTTACATGGGAAGGAGCTCCGCCAGTTGGTAACAGATCTTTGGCTTTGGTAAAGTCTGCTATTATCTGCGTGTAAACATCCTTTGGTTCTGCTCTCGTAAATTCCAGTTCCACAGTTGAAGCGGGTTCTGTTTTCAGGGGAACAGCACCATATTGGGATACTAAACGGAGATACTCATAGGCGCGGAAGAAATATCCTTCGCCTAACGCAGTGTTCTTGATTGCAGTAGAAGTGGAGGTACTGGCTGTTGCATTTGCAATTAATAGATTGGCATCTCCAACACCTTTATACAATTCATCCCATTGGAAATTGGCAGCTGCAGTATTACTATTAACTACTGTTACTACGGAATTGAAGGTTTGATCGTAATTATTCCAGGGAGAGTTGGAAGGGTCACCTCCAATTCTGAATTCATCAGTTCCATATTGTGTAGAACAATAATACCACTCACCGTTTGGAGGAACGTTAAATGCCTGGAAGTAAGTGCCTGTAGCCAGTTGCAATATACCAGCATCTGTTTTGAAAAAATCATTGCCGTTTGCCGTCTTCAGTGTTTCATCCAAAAAGCTCTTTTTGCAGGAAGAAGCACAATAGAGCGCCGCCGCAAAAAAGAAAAGTTTAAAGATTTTATTATTCGTATGCATATAATTCTTCTTTTTTGTAGTTAAAATGATGCGTTGATTCCAAATGTATATCCCCTGTTCCAGGTGGAGCTATTTACATCCATATCCAGGAAGTCAATTTTAGAGTATAACATTCCGGGATTTGCAACCTGCACATAAGCGCGCAAGCTATTTATCCATTTTCCACCCAGTACTTTTTGGCTGAAATTATACCCCAATGAGATATTCCGGATCTTGATAAAAGAGGCTTTCATATAACCCAGTGAAGCGTAATAAGGATCACCTGCAGCACCTCCGGCATTAAATATGGGTTTTTGGAATTCTGCATTCGGATTGTTCTCTGTATAATAATCGATTCTTCTATTTACACTACGCGCTGCCTCTACTTCACCACCGTAAGCATTCATATAATTCAACCTGCCGTAGAGGAAGATGGAAAGATCGAAATCTTTATAGGTTACTGTATTTGTCATACCAACAACCCAGCGGGGACTTGTCCATCCAATGACCTGGCGGTCATTGTTAGGATCAATTTTATGGTCATCATTAAGATCCTCTATCCTTATGCTTCCTGCTGTAAAGGCATTGCCATTGGCATTGAATTTTGCCATTTCAGCTGCATCCTTTGATTGCCATAAACCCAAGGCCTTGTATCCATAGATTACCCCTATTGGCTGTCCTATAAACCAGGTATTGGAAATATCATTCTGCTTTCCGTTAGCCAGGGATACAATGTGTTCTTTTTGCCATGCAGCATTCAGCGTTGTAGACCAGGTAAGATCTTTTTTCCGGATATTGACAGTTGTTATATTAATGTCGATTCCTTTGTTTGCTGTTTTACCAATATTGGCAAAAGTAGTAGTATACCCTGTAACGGTTGGAATAGAACGTTGCATTAGCAGGTCCTCAGTGTTTGAAGTATACACATCAACACTTCCCATTAATCTTGCATTGAATAACTGGAAATCCAGACCTACATTGTACTGGGTAGTCTTTTCCCATCCTAATTCCTGGTTGGCTAAGGTAGCACTGGGAATTGCCCCTGCCGAGTTAGCCGCTATATAAGGATAGAATAGTGATTGAATTGCTCCCTGTGTTGCATAGGGATCAATTGCTGAGTTTCCGGTAACACCTGCACCCACTCTTAATTTCAGATCATTCACCCATGATGCATTCATGAAATTTTCTTTGGTGATTCTCCAGGCCAGTGCAGCAGATGGGAACCAGGAATATTTATGACCCTCTGCCAATTGAGAAGCACCATCCTGGCGGGCAGAAACAGTTAATAAATACCTGTCCTTAAAGCTATAATTAATTCTTGCCATGTAAGACCGAAGCTGTTGCTCAATCAGGTTGGATTTTGAGGTTAGTGTACCGGTTACCGTACCACTGGTCAACGCATTCCATAATTGGGAAGGCAAAGGAATACCATTGCCGGTTATTTCACTTGATTCCAGGTTATAGGCTGTCTGGCTGGCCAATAATGTCAAACCAAAAGTGTGCTCACCAATTGATCTGTCGTAATAAAGCAGATGATCCAGTGTGTAGGAGAATTTCTTTTCATTATTGAGCCTGGCATAGCTGGTACTACCACCATTGGCAACTGAGTTTGCATCAATATAAACTCCCTGTCTGTAATAAGAAAAGTCAGGCCCAAAATTCAAACGATATTTTAGTCCTTTCAGTGCAGAGATTATTGAACCTCCATCAATCTGTGCATAAAGGCTTCCAAATGCCCTCAGTGTTTCTCTCCTGTCGATATTGTATTTTTCTTCGCCAACTATGTTCTTAACGGCATTGTCACCACCAGGGAATAAAATTCTTTTTCCTGCAGAATCATAAGGCACTGCATAAGGGAATATTGATCTGGCAGATCCATATAAACCTCCGGCAGGGCTACCAATAGTAGCAACACCTGCATTTGATTGTCCGTAATTCTGCTTGTTATAGGCAATGTTTATATTGGTTCCGAAAGAAAGCCAGTTAGTAGCTTTAAAATCTACGTTTGCTCTTGCAGTATACCTGGTGTAATCCTGACCTTTAATGGTTCCCTCATTATTCAGATATCCAAAGGAACCATACGCTTTAATTCTGTCTGTTCCTCCACTAACACTAACTGTATTATTGGTAGTCAGGGATTGTTGTTTTACCATTCCAGCCCAATCTGTGGTTTTAACTTTTGAACCATCCCAGGTTCCGCCGGCCCAACCCTGCGCGATATTGGCCCATGCAAATGGATCTGTTGTAGCGGCAAAAAAAGTTTTGTCCTTTGCCTGGTCCGGCTGATCTCCCCGGGGATAGGTGCTGATGCCGGTTGTGGGATTCAAACCTGCATAATAGTATGCCCAGCGGCGGAATGTAATATATTCACTGGCATCCATCATTTCCTGCCTGTCTTCTAATGTTTCAAGGGTAACTGAATGATTAAGACCCAATGTTATTTTTCCGTTTTTGCCCTGCTTGGTAGTTACTATAATAACTCCATTGGCACCACGAGATCCATAAATAGCAGTGGCAGACGCGTCTTTAAGGATGTCAATTGATTCAATGTCTTCCGGATTAAGGTTATCTATGCCTCCGGATATTAATGGAATTCCATCCACAACAAATAAGGGAGAGTTGGACGCTTTCAGGGAGCGTACCCCGCGGATAGTAATGGATCCAACTGTGCCAGGGCGTTCATTGGACCTGATGTCTACCCCTGCCACCTTGCCCTGCATGGCCTGAAGCACGTTATCAACTGGCCTCGAGCGGATATCTTTTTGATTGATACCGGCAACAGCTCCTGTAACGTCTTTCTTCTTTACAGTAGCATAACCAATCACTACCACATCTTCAAGCGAACTTAAATTAGTAGTGATGCCAATGTTAACTGTTGATTGGCCTTTGAGTGGATAATCAACCGGACTGAAATTAACGTGGCTGATAACCAATGTTGAGTTGTTAGATGGGGCTGTAATTTCAAAGCTTCCATCAGCCTTTGTAACGGTTGCTGTACTGGTACCTTTAACAGTAACAGTAGCGGCTTCAACGGGTTTACCCGTTTCATCATTTACCGTACCAGTTACCCTAAAATTGTTTTGGGAATAGGAAAATAGAGCAAGGAGAAGCAGAAATATGGCCATTCCCATACTTCTGCAGAGTGCAGTAGCATACTTCATATAGCAGACTTTAACTTTGGTTTAAATGAGCATCAATAATATAAGCCTTATCTAAATTTATCGTCCTGCACTATCCTGAAATTCACAGCCTTTCAGGCAATTAGTCGGATATTTTTGCAATTATATACTGTCAGGTGCGAAGACAAGAAGAGGTTAGCACGCTAAAAAGAGAGGTCAGCCTATGTTATTGATTCAGTAATATATTCTATAATCCAGTCATTCCCAAGTGAAACGGCTGGTTTTTGCGACCAATGTTCAAAAGCTCCTGCACTTTTTCCTCGCGTGCAGGTTGATAAGGATAAATTAATCAGTGCCGGGTGATTACCGTTCAATAGATGGACAAGCTTATATTTCAAATTGCTGCATTGTGTCAATCCAAATGCTGATTTTCAGGTTATCCGGCTATTTTCAGACTTTCGCTTTTTTAATATTATCACGATTTGTTTTGATA
>CAMLGP010000292.1 GCA_946479535.1 uncultured Bacteroidota bacterium | reverse complement strand
AACATATTTCACGGAAACTACCCATCTCACCCGTCAATTTTGGCTATTCGTGTAGTTTTTATTCACGAGGTTAAGTTGGGTAATATCTTGCTGCTGTTCTTTAGAATGATTATTAGTATAATCACTGTTAGAATTTTTCTCATGTGAACGGTGGGGAGATTGTGTCTACATTCTCCCTTTCTTATTTAAAACATGTATTGAAGTATGGTTTAGAGAAAACGTATACACTTAAGCGTTTTCGTATAACAGCGCGGGGATAGTTTCCACTATCCCCTTTCTCGTAACCCTGAAGTTGCTAAGCGCGTAAGGGTAACACCTAATGATCATTAGTATTAGTCTATAGTTTACAAGGTGTACCTAATACAATATCCCTGATTTCCTTATTAAAAACTATCAAAGAATAGCTGAGAAACTTTCAAAAATTGGTAACAGTATTAAGTAAAGGCCGTACAAATCTAAAAATTAGGATCGCTCGTTAGTCCTAACGCGTCTTTCTGCTGTCTTATTCACAGAGAGAAAATTCTAACAGGCGATACATTTTGCAATCAGGCTATTATTGCCCTGGGAGGTTTGTCTGCTCCGGCCATTTTTCAAACAATCATTGTCTTTCAATT
Organism: uncultured Bacteroidota bacterium; assembly: GCA_946479535.1. Next base: position 4,358 of record CAMLGP010000292.1, on the reverse strand, counting down.
AAACGGGGGTTATGCAACCATACTTCTTTATTCGAGTTGATAAAAAATACATTCGAATTAATTATAAGGACCTGCTGTATATTGAATCTGTGGGAAATTATGTAAAGCTTTTTACAGAGAGCGGTATCTTTCTCACGCCCCTGACCATCAAAGAGCTGGAAAAAATGTTACCTTTTGAATTATTCTGTCGCGTAAACCGCGGAACTATTATTGCCATTGACCGCATCGTCTGTTTTGACAGGGAAAGTGTTACACTCAAGAATGCCAGATTTTCATTCAGTGATAAATACAGGAAAGCACTGGAAGGAAAGATCAGAATAATTACACATACAGAACCCACTCCTTCACGCATGCTTCATATTGGACCAGAAGGATTACGGGAAAATGTAGAATAAGCAAAAACAATTATGCTTTCTTACCCCTAACTACGCAAGTGCTTTGTTGTTTTCTCAGAAAGGTTGAATAGAAATGAAATTTGAATAGGATAAAATAATTTTTTTTCAATTTTTTATTCATAAATCTTCCATTACGCGGATTTAACTCCTTTAAGCACACTTACGCCTTACTCTGCACGCGAACTCCCTATTTTTTTACACGGTTATAAAATCTAAGGAAACTTTTAGATTAACTGAATTTAGATTTGATCTATAACAGTGAGAAATGAATTGAAGATAATCCAGACAGTATTACCGGATATATCTTATAACCGTCACAACTACCTTCCATGAAATTTCACCAAAGCAATCTGCCAGACCCCAGGTTTTTGGGCCAAAGCTACCCTTTGACCCACCCCATTAGTTCCCTTCCATTTTATCGGTCTCTTTTCTGTAGTAACAAATTTCGGTCGGATGGTCAGCCTGATCCTGATCTGGCTGGAATTTCACCAAATACCAGTTCCGGCTCACCAGGATCCTGATCAGTTATACCAACCTTCCATTTCCACTATCGTAAGTTTTCAATGCTTTATGCTGTGAGAGCATAATCAAGACATCCTCTTGCCTATGTTGATCAAAGTTGCATTTCTATTCATCCTAATATTCAGCGATATGTGCGTTGGCTTGCCATGTTATGCCCAGGATTCTGCAAAATCATCGGTTCCACTTATGCCGGAACTGATATACAGGAAGGATTCTACACAGTTTGGTAATTCAGGTGCAGGAATTCAATCTATGCTGGAAAACATTACCGGAATGAAAAAGCAACTCCTTCAGTTTGACTCCCTTTCAATACGTTTACCACAGACTTCTTTTCGCCCATCCATTAAAAATAAACTACCTGCTTTCCAGAAACAGATTAACCATCCACGATTCTTCACAGCTGGAAATGGATATATCAGTTACAGCTATTTCTATCGATCGAATATTGATACTCCCTATGCGGAAAGAAATATTGGACAACAGCAGGTTTTGGCCTCAACTGGTATTACACTGGCAGGATATATTCCACTGCGCGTAACCACGTATTTGCGCAGAAGCAACTCTGCAGTATTTAAAAACATTACGGATGTGCAGGTGCAATACGATGCAGCTGCTTTCCATAATCAGCTAACGGATAATATTCGTAATCAATTATTGGACCGTGCGGCAGGTTTTATGGATTCCCTGACAGGAAAATTATATGATCTGAAAAAAATGCAGCTGGACGGTCTACTGAAATGGCTTGACGGAAAGGATATCCAACAAAAACGCATTGAGGCCAATGAAATTTTAAAAGTAGATGAAATTGCTTATGATAAGTCTCAATCTGAATCATTTAATCGCTCACGCACAGATTCTTTACGCAAGTTGGCGAAAGCTTTTCTGGATGCCTATGATGAGATCGTTCAAAAATATGGCACTTTAAGCCGCCAGGCGGATTCGCTGAAAATAATATATGATAATTCCCTCCGCAAAATGAAAACCATTCAACAACGGATCAGGGATCATCAATTTTTATCTCCTGAATCTTACAGGGAGTTAATGAACCAGGCGGCTGATTCCGGTATGAGCAGGGTTAATATGCCAAAACGATTTAACTGGTTAATGGGCCTGCGCAATTTTGGGATTGGCCGTACCAATGTGGATGCAACAGAACTAACGGCACGAAATATCAGTCTCAGCGGAGTAAATTTTGAATACAATTCCTGGTATTATCTGGCTGTAGTCGCTGGAATTATTGACTACCGGTATCGCGATTTCGTTGTAGGCAATTTTCGGAAAGTGCCGCAGCACATGTACCTCATCAGAGCAGGTATTGGGAGACTGGAAAAAAATTATCTGATATTCTCATATTTCCGTGGGCAAAAGCAATTATATAATCATTCCAGTAATTCTTTTCCTGCTTCTGCTATCAAAATTGAAGGGTATAGTGTTGAAGCCAAATGGCAATTGGAAAAGAACAGCTATATTATCACAGAAGCTGGCCAGTCTTTTGCACCCAATCTTCAATTATTACCAGATGTAATAAAAAATAGCTGGCGGCTTTCCGACAGGGCCAGTAAAGGGCTTTCTGTTAAACTATTCTCCTATCTGCCTGCTACGGGTTCCAGGCTGGAAGGACAATACAAATTCACCGGAGCAAATTATCAATCTTTCAACAGTTTCCAGACCAACTCAGAAACAGTGAGCTGGAAAATAAAGGCAGACCAGAATTTCTGGAATCGAAGGATAAGGGTGCAGGCGGCCCTTGGAAAGAATGAATTTTCTAATCCCTTCATTCGTCAGAATTATAAAAGCAATATGGTATTCAAAAGTATCAGTGCAAGGCTAAATATTCGCAAATGGCCCAGTCTGAGCATAGGATATATGCCAATATCTCAATTGACCATGGTTGATGGGTTCCTTAGTGAAAGCCGCTTCCAGACACTAAATGCGGGCATTGTACATTTTTATAAAATAGGACAGGCCGGTGCAACTACCAATTTCGTTTATACGCGGTTTTTCAATAACGCCACTGATTCAGGGTTTATATATTTCAATTCAACAAACCTGTTTGCGGGTCAGTCATTCCAGTTTAAAAATTTTATGATTAACCTGAATGTTTCCAATAGCCGAAATGCCGGTTATTCCTATACCGTACTGGATGAAAATACCAGCTTTCCGCTATCAGAGGGAATGTCCGTGGGAATGGGCGCAAAGATCAATAAACTGAACAGTGAGCCTTTGAAAGTAGGAGGGCAGGTGAATGCAAATTTCACTTTGTTCAAACGGGATGTGTTATCGTTCCAGGTTGAGCAGACTTATTTGCCGGGCAATAAAAATCAATTAATCTCCAGCGTATTGGGCAATATCAATTACACAAAAACTTTCAGGTGAAGCTCACTATGTCTGGATACAATTATAGTAATATGAAAAAAAGTATTCTTTGCAGCCTGGTCCTGGTTAGTTGTTTTTTTGTGCAGGCCCAGGTGCTGATAAAAACACAAATTCCTCCTGTAGGGTTGGTATTGAAAAGCCAGCTATGGAATTTGTCTATCGTCAACACCGGCTCTCAATCTTTAATTGTTCAGGTTGAAATGTTAGTTACGAATACTTCCAGTAATCAGAAAGTATTTACAGGTACTACAAAGATGCTCACCTTAACACGGGGATTGAACAGGGTAACACCTACATCTGCAGCGCCAGTTACCTACAATGTTTTAAGCCCGGATTATAATATCAATGTTAACCAGGAAGGTTTTTTACCGGTAGGCATTTATACAGTTTGCTATAATGTGCTCTATGTGCGTAATGATGCGGCAGAAAGAATTGCTGAAGAATGTGAAACGGTGGAGATAGAACCGGTTCGGCCACCCATACTTGTATTTCCTTCAGACAATGAGAAAGTGGAGCAGTCACGTCCGCTATTTAACTGGTTGCCGCCGGCGCCTGTTTCATTGTTCAACAGACTGCTATATGATTGGGTGTTGGTTGAAGTTTTACCTACGCAAAGTCTCACAGATGCAGTTCAGAAGAATATACCTGTTTACAGAGCGCAAAATCTTTTCATCGCCAATCTTCAATATCCTCTTTCCCTGCCGGAGTTGAGTGTGAAAAAAACCTATGCCTGGCAGGTAACGGCAAAGACCGGGAATAACCCTATTGGTAAAAGTGAGGTGTGGGCATTCACCCTGAAACAAAATGATGTTGTGGTAACAACAAAGGAGGATGCAGGGTTCTACTCAAAACTGAAAATGGAGCCTGAAGCGAGTTATGGGCTGACGAAAGGAATTCTGAAATATTCTTATGTGAATGAACTGAATGATAAGGAAGTTACTATTAAGGTTTTCGATATCACGAAAGCAGGTCAGAAAGAATTGCTGCTGGATCAATCAACTGTCGGACTCGAATTCGGCGAGAATTTTAAAGAGATGGATTTTACGCAACAGGGAGGACTTGCTG
>CAMLGP010000291.1 GCA_946479535.1 uncultured Bacteroidota bacterium | reverse complement strand
TAACTTATCCAGATTCTTAAACAGAGCCTTTGTTTCTTTGGTAGCTTTTGGATCAATAATATGTTTGGTCTGGGAGAAAGCAGATCCCATTATCATTAACGCACATGCAATTGTTATCCAGTTTTGTTTCATGGGTCTATTGTTTGTGATGATAGCTGTCCAAGTCAGTTGACAATAGTATTATTTATTCAAACATAAAAGCTTTGTTATCCTTGCAGTAGTCCAGGAGTGATCTTTTATTTACTATTATTAGCAGTCTGCAGTGCTTTTTTGAAATAAGTGCCCTGCCTTGATGGTGCAAATTTCCAATCGGTAAATAGTCTGGGTGCCCATTGTGGATCAAATACCCAAACCACCCATGAAATTCCTTTTTCTGCTGTGTATTTTGTAATGGCATCACCATAACTTTCATCACTGATCACGGGTACATGTGCGCCTACATCATTGGCTCCGCTAAATCCTATTTCGGTTAAGATCAGGGGATACTTGTTGGCTACAAACCCCCAGTCCTTTGTCCACTGGCCTTCCCATGGTTTTTGTCTTTTCATGGGATAAGGGTGACTCACGTAGGCAATATTTTCCTTATTGATAGGATTAGCCGCTATTTCTGTGAGATCATAAGCCCAGTTAAATCCAGCAACCAGCGGAATGGCCGGACAATTATAGGCTCGAATAATTGTGATGGTTTCTTCCATCAGATCTTTCCACTGCGCCCATGTACATGTTCCCAGTTGACCATTGTAAACCGTTGGTTCATTAAATAATTCAAAGAAGGCAACGGCTGGTTCATCTTTGTACTTCTGGGCCATTGTGCGCCAGAATTCAAAAGTTTCCTTTTGTGTGGTTTCATAGATTGGGGCCTGGTATAACTCTGAACGAAGATTGCCGATGCTGTGCCAGTCGATTATAACATACAGCCCCTGTTCCTTTGCCATAGCAATGCCATTGTCCAGCAATTTGATGTATTCCTGTTGACCGCGGGATCTCCATGCAGAAGGATGTACCGGGAAGCGTACAATATTGGCTCCCCATTTTTTTATTTCCTGGAAATATTCCTGGTTCCAGTGACCATTCTTTTCCAACTTATCCGGATCACTTGAATTGAGCCCATGGAATACCATGGTCTCACCGCTTTCAGTAATAAATTTGTTTCCGTTTACTTTTATGCGTTTTAAAGCTGAAGTTTGACCAATGGCCACTCCGCAGCAAAAAAGTAATAAAATTAGAAATGTATTTCCCATAGCTATCGTTTCAATTGTGCTTATAATCCCCGCCAGGCATTCCATTACGGAGGCTGCTGATGCCCAGCATTTTTCCATCAAAAGAAATTACATGGTCATTATTATTGCGGACTGCATCTCCAGTATTTAGCTGTGCAGGCCTGCCTCCTTCAATAGGAGTTCTTATTTTAATGAAGTCATATCGATCACGAATCTGTATTTCACATCACTTTTCATCATTCTTTCATACGCTTCGTTAATGTATTGCATGGGAATCACTTCTACATCAGCAACTATATTCTTTTCTGCACAAAAGTCGAGCATTTCCTGTGTTTCCTTGCTTCCTCCGATCATGGATCCAATGATACTGCGCCTGTTGGTAACGAGTTGAAAAGGATCCAGCCTGGGTTCTTCTGAAGGAAGACCTACAACCAGCAGCTTTCCATTTACTGCCAGCAGTTTCAAATAAGGAGCATAATCATGATTGCCGGAAACACAATCCACAACAACATTGAATTGACTTTCCTGTTTTTTCATTTGTGCAGCATCCGTACTCAGTACAAAATGATGTGCTCCCAGTTTTTTTGCATCAGCTTCCTTTGCTTTGGAAGTGCTGAGCATGGTTACCTCGGCTCCCATGGATACGGCAAACTTTACAGCCATGTGTCCCAGACCTCCCAAACCAGCAACAGCTACTTTATCTCCCGACTTTACATTGGCATACCGAAGTGGTGAATAAGTGGTAATGCCCGCACATAACAATGGGGCCACACCAGGAAGATACAATTTATCAGAGATCTTATATACATAGCGTTCATCGGTAACGATGCGGTTGCTATATCCTCCCTGTGCTTTTGTTACCTTATCACGCTCCAGAGTATTATAGGTGCCGGTCATTCCTTCCACGCAATATTGTTCGGTAAGCTCTGTACAGGGTTTACATACTCTGCAGGAGTCAACCATTACTCCAACACCGGCAGTATCTCCAACCCTGAATTTCTTTACATGTTTTCCAACTTCTGCAATCCTGCCAACTATTTCATGACCGGGAACCATGGGATAGATGGATCCTCCCCATTCATCCCTGGCCTGGTGAAGGTCTGAGTGACAAACACCAGAGTATTGTATATCAAGCAATATATCGTGCTCTCTCAGGTCTCTTCTTTCAAAGTCAAAAGGAACAAGTGCGGAGGTTGGAGTTAAAGCAGCGTAAGCTTTTACGGGAATCATTTGATTTTGGTTTAAAGTCTTTCTTTTTTAATTGTTTCACACCTGATTGGCGGCTCTGGCTGTCAAGGCCATATAAGTGAGCTACGGATTCCGGATGGCGGTACGTCTTTTCATGGCTGGCAATTTAGCGATTATAAAATTCCACGCCGGTAATTCCTGTAAATAATTCTCTGGCTATGAATTCGTATCTTTTCACAAATTGTTTGTCTATGAACCGCACTGGTTTTTCCTTGCTGGCAGTTTTAGCAACCTGCCTCAGTGTTGCAGCCACAAATAAATATGCTGCAGAAGATCCAACACCATTGGAGATCGGCGCTAAAGCCCCTGATTTTAAATTACAGGGAGTAGATGGAAAAACTTATTCGCTGGCTTCATTCAGCAAGACCAAAATACTCGCCGTTATATTCAGCTGTAACCATTGTCCAACTGCACAGGCCTATGAGGACCGCATCATTAATATGGTAAAAGAGTATACGCCAAAAGGCGTAGGCTTTGTAGTGATCTCACCAAATGATCCAAAAGCCGTGCGACTGGATGAGCTGGGTTATACAGATATCGGTGATTCATTTGAAGAGATGAAGCTCCGGGCAAAGAATAAGCATTATAATTTCCCTTATTTATATGATGGTAAAACCCAGGCTACTTCCAAAGCCTATGGTGCCATTGCCACACCGCATGTGTTTATATTCGATAAAGACAGGAAATTGCAATACCAGGGCAGAGTGGATGATGTGGAGAAGCCCAGCAGAACACCTAATAATTTTGATACCCGTAATGCGCTTGAGGCCCTTTTGGCTGGGAAAGAGGTGCCTGTCAAGACCACTAAAGTTTTTGGATGCTCAGTAAAATGGGCCTCCAAGGTTGCTGATGGGGACAAATACAAAGAAAGATGGGCAGCTGAACCCGTTGATGTGAGTATGATAGATGAAGCCGGGATCAAAGATCTTTTAAAGAACAATACCGATAAGCTGAGGCTGATCAATGTCTGGGCTACCTGGTGCGGTCCATGTGTAACCGAATTTCCTGATTTCATAGAAATGAATCGGATGTATCGCGGCCGTGATTTTGAATTTGTCAGTATCAGTGCTGATGATCCCGCTGCTAAAGAGAAAGTATTGAAATTCCTGAAAGGCAAGGAAGCCTCTAATAAGAACTATCTCTGGAACATTGAAGACAAGTATAAACTGATTGAAGCCGTTGATCCAAAATGGCAGGGAGCCCTGCCTTATACAATACTGGTAGAACCAGGTGGGAAAATAGTGTATGGCAAACAGGGAACCATTGATGTAGCTGAAATGAAAAGAAAGATTATCGATAACCCTTTAATGGGAAGGTTTTATAAATAACAATAACCTTAAAATAAACCGCTATGCAATTACACCGCCCTTTTATTGCCGGCATCGGCTTCGCTCTGATTTTGCCTTTATTTTTATTATCGCTACCAAAGAAGAAGACCAAACTCTTCCTTCCCAATAAAAAAGCTGAGTGGCATACATTCCTCAATGGAGGAGTTGGCAAGAATAATGATCCCAACAATGTATTTGTTTTTGAAGGTGATGTGCTGCATGTAAGTGGTAATGGATTTGGATATATTACCACTGAAAAGAACTATGCCGATTTTCATTTTACTGTTGAATTTAAATGGGGAGAAAAAAGATATCCACCCAGGGAAAATGTTAAACGGGATGCGGGCATTATGTATCATGTGATATTGTATAGTGGTGATAAAGTTTGGCCACGTTCTCTCGAATACCAGATACAGGAAGGTGATTGTGGAGATTTCTGGATGACAGACAGTACCACTATCCATCATGCAGATTCCCTTACAACGGCAGTGAGATCACTTCGTATTATTAAATCAAAAGATGCAGAAAAGCCAAAAGGGGAATGGAATAAAGCGGAAGTTATTGTGAAAGATGGCAGGATCACCCATTTGCTCAATGGCGAAATAGTCAATGAGGGTGGACTGGGCAATACAAAAACAGGGAATATCCTGCTTCAGTCAGAGGGAGCGGAAGTCTATTATCGCAACGCTGTAGTGGAAGAATTATAGGTCTATTAATATCGATAATGTCTTTTTGCGCCGAGGGTTACGGGCAATGCGATGCATAGCATCAATACAATGGCCTGATAAAGGGCCTTTTTCATATCCGGAGGTATGGCTGGTGCATGCAATGCTGAAAGAGGAACCACTGCCATATTCATAATAGCCCACACAAATAATCCGTAAATAAGGGTGCTTGCCAGAACGCTTCGGTGAAACAAACGAATGGAAGGGTAGATGAGGAAATAGAACCAGGTAAATGATATCGCGATGAAGAAATGAAAGAATAATCCGGCCAGTTCCATTTTATTTTCATTGCCTTCTTCTTTTCCAAAAGCCGCACTGGCAATATAGCGTAGTACATTTCTTAAATAAACGGGAATATTTTCCGGAAGATGGCCATTATTCATTACGTAAGCGCCTAATACACCAATGGTGAGGTCCAGAATGCCTGCTATCAGGCCAGTAAGTAAAACGGCTCTGATGAATTT
>CAMLGP010000290.1 GCA_946479535.1 uncultured Bacteroidota bacterium | reverse complement strand
TTCCTTCCCTGACCAGTATATTTTCAAGTTGTAATAATAATAGTGGTACTGCACTCGGTTGGGAGCCACAGTTCTTCTCTTCCTCGCAGGCCGCCATTCTTTCTGAACTGACAGAAACAATCCTTCCGAAGACTAAAACGCCAGGGGCAAAGGATCTTCATATCGATCAGTTCATTGATAAATTAATTAAACAGGTGGTATCGCCAGAAGATCAGGAAAAGCTGTTGAAAGGAATGGATGCCTTTGAAGCAGAGTCCAAAGAAGTGAATGGAAAAGGTTTTGTTGAATCTTCTAGAGAAGAAAGAGCTAAATTATTGACGAAGCTGGAAGGTGAATCTGAGAAAGTAACCGGGAACATCTGGGGATTTCCATTAAAGAAAGACCCTCCACCGGTTCCGTTCTATCGACAGATAAAAGAACTTGCCTTACTCGGGTATTTTACTTCACAGGAAGTGGGAAAGAACATATTGGTTTATGATCCTGTGCCCGGAAAGTATATTGCCGATATGCCATTAGGGCATGGTCATATCTCATTTGAATAATCTGGTTTAATCAATCAAACCTTGCCATAATATGAAAAATAAACGCAGGGAATTTATCCGCAGCAGCGCGTCGCTCGCAGCAGTTGCCTCTTTGGGAGGTATCCAGGCCATCACCGATCAATTTATTGTTGATAAGTCTTCAGAAGAAGTAGTAAGGCCGGCCCACCTGGCTAAGGACGCAGGTATGGAAATGAGTGAAGCTTATTTCTATGGAATGCAGGAACAGAAAATTGCCCTTGTGCGGCAGATGGATGTGCTGGGTGCTGTAGGTGGAGTTAATAGCAGCCTGGCAGGAAAAGATATTGAACCAAAGGATCCAAAAGCTATTATTGCCACAAAAGAAGCCTGGGAAAAAGTGGGATTAAAGTTTAATGTAGTGGAAGGACCTGCCTATTTAGGAAATAAAACCAAACTGGGTTTGCCCGGCAGGGATGAAGAAATTGCCAATTTCATAACCTACATGAAAAATCTTCGGCAACACAGTAACATTGATGTGGTCTGTTATAACTGGATGCCGGTGATTGGATGGTATCGTACAAAAAATGATCAGCCCGGAAGAGGCGGAGCCCTGGTAACTGCATTTGATTATGAGGATGCGAAGAATTTACCGCTCACAGAATTTGGAGAAGTTTCAAAAGAAAAACTGTGGGAGACATTGGCCTATTTTCTCAAGGCAGTGGTTCCGGAAGCTGAGAAGATAGGAATGAAACTGGCCATGCATCCGGATGATCCGCAGGTAGATAGTTTAAGAGGCATATCCCGCATTATGACAACGGTAGATAATTTCAAGCGCATGCTGGACATTTATCCCAGTACTTACAATGGTATTACCATGTGCCAGGGCAATTTCTCATTAATGGGCGCAGATATTCCCACCATCGTGAAAGATTTTGGAAAGCGGGGCGTGATCCATTTTGTTCATTTCAGGAATGTAAGAGGTGGCAAATTCAAATTTGAAGAAACATTTCATGATGAAGGGCAAATTGATATGTATGCCGCTATGAAATCCTATTATGATATCGGGTTTCGGGGACCCATTCGTCCTGACCATGTTCCCACCATGGCGGGAGACAGTAATGACCATCCCGGTTATAGTATAATAGGGACACTGTTTGCTTTGGGATATATGAGAGGATTAATGGAGGCGATCACTAAAGCAGGTAAGCCCAAAGGCTAATAACTATCTGTTTAAATGTTTTTCTATAGAGGGGCTATTGAGAGGAATTTTTTTATTGTCTCAAATTATTGTCTTGTTAATCGATCAATAAGCGCTTTATGCATGGGGAATGATTCAGCGAGTTCTTTCTTTTTAGCTAACTCAAACCCCGAAAAATCAAAACCCGGTGATACAGTGCATCCAACCAGCCCATAACTACTATGTTCCATTACTTCCGAAGCAAACCAGTTCCCGGCCTTAACAACACAGAAAAAGGATTGTCCCTTCTCCGGATTATTTCCCAAATAATGTTTGATAAGTGATCCATCCTTGTCAATTTCATAAACCACAATGGGATCACCACTATAAAAATGCCAGAGCTCATCACTCTGGATCCGGTGAAAAGCGCTGAATTCTCCCTGTTCAAGCAAAAAGTAAATATGAGTACAGACTGCACGGTCAGTAGTGAATGGTGAAGGGAGATATGAAGAGGCAATAGTGAGAGCAGATTTATATACTTCACTATACCAGCCGCCTTCTACGTGATGAATAAGTTGAAAATGCTTTTTCCAGTAGTCTGAAGAATGATCCATTATCAGTTTTGATACTCAATATAAACCCTTTTTCCCGTGAGTGCGGTAAGTGAGTCTACAACATGGGTTGTATCTGAACGGATGGGAAGTAGCATGAAGAGTTTGAAATCAATGGAGTCTTTTGTTTCCATATTCACATTCCAACGATTTTCTTTAAGCTGTTTGTATCTGCGCATCGCAGTATTTCTCCTGGAAACCTGGAGTATATATTTATAATCGGTTGGCTTTGGTGGTTCCGGTATCGCAGCCAAAGTTGTGGTATCTGTTGGCGTGATTACATGTGTAGTGTCCACCACCTCTGTTACATCCGCAGTAGCCGCTTTTCTGGAAATGGTATATCCGCCCCAGATGGCAAGACCAGCACCTACCAGTATCAATAAAGCGATCACTGGTTTTCTCCAGCCTGTATTTGCTTTGGCTGTGCCAAGGAATGATTCATATTTATCAGAGGATTCTTCCAGCGTAACAGGTGCCGGTTCCTTTGTCTTATGTTCTTTCAGTTTTTCTGTGGGAACAGAAAGTGGAGTAAATACAAATTCTCCTTTCTGTTTTTTTACAAGGGTTCCAATACCTTCAATTTCAAAAAACTTTCCAATATTCAGGAACTGCTGTGCCTGCTGAATGAAAGATTCAAGATCAGCACTGGCCAGCGCTTTCATCTTTCCACTTTGTGAAGAAATAAAGGCGATCAGATCAGGTGATTCTTTGACTGAAGGATTGTATTCAAAACTTACTCCACTGAGAACTATGGACCTTTGCTTACTGTTATCGAGAGAAGAAATAGTGGAAGGATCAAGTATAAACGTGCCGATACCAGGCAGATCTAACCGGTGGTTTGTATATAGATATTGGGCAAGTAAGGATGTTAGCTTCACAGCCTGTTCAAATTAGTGTCACAATATAAATAATAAGAACGGCAGGTGCAAGTATCTCATTGTCTTAAGTCATAATTTTGCTGCATGCTCACCCCCGACGAAGAAAAATTCATTGAATATTGGGAAGCAAACCGCCATTCCCGCAAAAAACTGCTAAAGCAATTATACGTGGGACTGCCTTTTGCGGCCCTGCTGGTAATTGCCATACTTGTCAACTTTCTCTCTGGATGGTACAAACGGGCTGACATGGAGATCCGGTCTAATTCATCCCTGATACTGGTTGTAGTGATTGCCGGTATCGCGATTGTTGTTTTTACCACGGTATTTTCCGCACGCCATAAATGGGAGATGAATGAACAGTTTTACAGGGAATTGCTTGCTAAAAGAGAAAAGGAATAAGTCATTAAATTGTCCTCCTTCTAATAGGCTCCGGAAGCCAATTTTTCATCCACCGATTTTTTTGTATTGTTGCAGCAAATTAAACTGCATTTCTGTCTAGGAAGCAGGACTGTGTAATCTAAAATTAACCCGACTTGAAGAAGCTAACTGTACTCGTGACCCTTTGTTTATCAGGATTTTTGTTTTGGGGTTGTGTGAAAAGTAAAAGTTGTAATCCTAACCCTCCAAGCAGCGAAGCTCCCCAGATTCTGGCCTATGCCAGTGCTAATGGTATGACCGTGACTGCTCATTCCAGCGGTCTCTATTATGAGATTGTGAATCAGGGTAGCGGAGCCACTGCAAATGCCAATTCCAAAATATTTATTACTTATGATGGAAGGTTGCTTAACGGAACCCAATTTGACCACCAGGATGTGCCAAATGTGAGTGGTTGGCCCCTAAGCGGATTAATTGAAGGCTGGAGAATTGGAATTCCCCTCATTCAGAAAGGAGGACGTATCAAACTGCTGGTTCCCTCTGCTCTTGCCTATGGCTGTGAACAATACCAGAGTTTACCGGGTAGCTCAGTGTTATATTTTGACATTACCCTGGTAGACGTTCAATAATGACAAATAACCAATACTATCTGCTGGCCCCGATATATATCGGGGTCTTTTTTTACTAATTTGCTCACGCAGTTTGATAATATTTATCTGATTTAGCAAACCACGTGAGCTTATCCCCGGACTAAGTCCGGGGTTTATTAATTTTGTACTTTATAACCCGATTTACCTTGTCGTACGAGTCCATTTCAGTTTTTGATATTTTCAAGATTGGCGTTGGTCCTTCCAGCTCACATACTTTAGGCCCATGGCGGGCAGCTCAGTCATTTCTCAAAACACTCTCTGAAAGAAATATTTTATTTGAAGTAACTGCTGTAAAGGTATTGTTATACGGTTCTTTAGCTAAAACAGGAAAAGGGCACGGAACAGATGTTGCCGTTCAATTGGGATTAAGCGGAGATGATCCAGTCACCTTTGATGTGAATAACATTCATTCCAAAATGAATGATATCGCTGCCATGAACAAGCTTATTCTGGACGGAAGGCATGAGGTGGATTTCAATCCCCATGAAGACATAGAGTTCCTGATCACTGAAACACTTCCTTTTCACCCGAATGCTTTGACCTTCCTCGCTACTGTAAGAAATGGAAACTCCATAGCTGAAACCTATTATTCCATAGGGGGTGGGTTTGTAAAAAAGGAGGGAGAAGTAACCGCCTCTTCAAAAGTTGTACAATTACCCTTTCCTATTAATAGATCTGAAGACCTGCTTCACTGGTGCCGGAAGACCGGGATGTCTATAAATGAGGTGGTGATGGAAAATGAAAATGCATGGAGGCCGGAACAGGAAACCATAGGCGGCCTGCTTAGGATCTGGAAGGTGATGGGGGAA
>CAMLGP010000289.1 GCA_946479535.1 uncultured Bacteroidota bacterium | reverse complement strand
GCCTGGTTTGGGAGTAGGAGGCTATTGTTTAACAAAAGATCCGCTACTGGCCAGCTGGGCAAAGATGAATCTTTTTGGTAGTGAAGATAGATTAGGGCAGAGTGAGAAGGGCGTGCATATCAATGACCAGATGCCTTACTTCGCGTTTCAATACCTGGATTCACAATATGAAGGTTCACTGAAAGGAAAAAAAGTGTTATTGCTGGGTGTTAGCTATCTCAATGATGTAGGGGATACTCGCTATACTCCCGTTCAGGGATTCTTTGAACAACTGGAAGCAGCAGGTTGCAATATAACCCTCCATGATCCGCATGTACCTTATTGGGAAGAAAAAGACCTGAGAGTGAATGCAGACCTGAATGGCCTATTGAAGAATAATTATGACCTGGTTGTGATCACTACCGGTCACAGGGATTATCGTAACAATCCTGAATTGATCAATACCTTATTATCTCATAAACCCGGATTTATTTATGATACCATCGGGGTTTTATCCAATGATGAAATAAAACAATTAGCTACTGTTCACACGGTGAAAGTCATTGGAAGAGGCGACCTATAATAGTCATAACCGAAATCATAACTAAAAGACTGAATGAGTAAAAAAGTACTACTTCTTGGCGGTGCCGGATTTATCGGGTTCAATATCACAAAATACCTGGCTGAGAACCGCGACTATTCCATTACTATCGCTGATAACTTTGCAAGAGGCAAACAGGATGTATTGTTCAATGACCTGGTAAAAAAGCATAACATCAATGTTGTTGCGGGTGATTATACTGATCCCAAAACCTTTGATCTTTTGGATAAGGAATATGACCAGGTGTATATGCTGGCCTCAGTAGTTGGTGTAGATAACGCCAACTCCATTCCCCACGAGATCATCCGGATCAACACCGCGCTGATATTTAATACACTGGAATGGATACGCCGTTCCAAAATTGGCAAGGTGCTGTTTACTTCTACCAGTGAATGTTATGCGGGAACTATTGATGCATTTGGATATACCATTCCAACTCCGGAACAGGTTCCACTTTGTATTGAAGATATTGGACATCCACGGTTCACCTATGCTGTTACCAAAATGCTGGGTGAGTCAGGTTTCCTGAATTACTCCCGCATACTTGGATTTGAAGCAACCATTGTACGCTATCATAACGTTTATGGTCCACGTATGGGATTCAAGCATGTGATCCCACACCTGGTGGTCCGGTTCCGTAAAGGCGAAACGCCATTCAAAGTGTATGGGCATGATCAGACAAGAGCGTTTTGTTATATTACTGATGCAGTGAAAGGGACTGTGCTAGCCATGGAACAGCCAGGTACCAATGCTGAGATCTATCATATTGGTACGCAGGATGAGATCACCATTGGAGAATTGATCCATTATGCAGGTGAACTAATGGGATTCAAAGGGGTGTATGAAAATGCGCCTACCTATCCAGGATCGGTTTCACGCCGATGCCCTGATATAACAAAAGCAAGAACGCAATTGGGATTTGAACCTGAAGTGCTCTGGAAAGAAGGGTTACAGAAAACAATCGCCTGGTATAATCAATATTTGGAGGAAGGAAATAAAATATATGAGTAATCAGCAGATGATACCGCTTAGTGTGCCCAATATTGCAGGTAATGAATGGAAATATGTGAAGGATTGCCTGGATACGGGATGGATCTCTTCCGTGGGAGCTTATGTTACCCAGTTTGAACAGATGGTGGCCCAATTTGCCGGCGCCAAATATGGAGTAGCAACGGTCAATGGAACAGCGGCTTTGCACATCTCACTTATATTATCCGGGGTAAGGCCTGATGATTATGTGATATTACCCAATCTCACCTTTGTTGCTTCTGCCAATTCCATCAAATACCTTGGAGCTGATCCCATACTCATAGATGCGGACCCTGATTACTGGCAGATGGACCTAGACCTGCTGGAAGAATTCCTGGAGAATGAAACTGATGAAAAAAATGGTGAACTGATCTATATTCAGGATGGCCGTCGTATTGCAGCAATTATGCCGGTTCATATCCTGGGAAATATGTGTGATATGGATCGGTTTGCATCCATTATCAAAAAATATCCTTTGCCAGTAGTTGAAGATGCTACTGAGGCATTGGGAACCCGGTATCAAGGTAAGCATGCCGGAACTTTCAGTCCACTGGGCTGTTTCAGTTTTAATGGAAACAAGATCATTTCAACGGGTGGAGGAGGGGTGATTGTTACTGATGATGAAGCATTGGCAAAAAAGGCGAAACATATCACCAATACTGCCAAGGCAAGTGTGGACGAGTATTACCATGATGAAGTAGGATATAATTATCGGCTGGTGAATATACTGGCTGCAGTAGGAGTGGCCCAAATGGAATTATTGCCTTCTTTCATCAAAAGAAAAAAGGAAGCGGTAGCATTTTATAAAAAGGAATTGACTGGAGTAGCAGATATCCGGTTTCAGAAAGAATCTCCTGATGTGGAAACCAACGGATGGTTATTTACCATTCAAACCAGTCATCAGCAGAAATTACTGGATCATCTCAATGCGAATAAAATATTGAGTCGCCGTTTTTGGATGCCCATGAATAAATTACCCATGTATAGGGATTGCCCTTATATACAGAAAAAGGATAGCGCTGATCTCATCTATAATACCTGTCTTAGCATACCCTGTTCTACCAGTATTACTGATGAACAACTGGAAATTGTTGCCAGGGAGGTAAAACTGGCACTGTCCTGATAACGCTATAATCTCTCACTAGCCACGTCTGAACCATGTATTTAATAATCAAGCGATTTTTTGATATTGTCTTTTGCCTTCTTGCCCTGATCATATTGTTGCCACTATTCATTCCGATCATTATTCTCCTGTTATTGACAGGTGAGCATGAAGTTTTTTTCCGGCAGAACAGGGTGGGTTATCATAATGAGATTTTCCGAATCTGGAAATTCGCTACCATGCTAAAGAACAGTCCCAATATGGGAAGCGGGGATGTAACCACACGCAATGACCCGCGTGTAACCAAAATGGGGCAGTTTCTGCGCATCAGCAAACTCAATGAACTGCCACAACTGATTAATATTCTGACGGGTGATATGTCGTTTGTAGGACCTCGACCACTAATGAAAGCGGGATTCGACAGGTATTCAGACGAAATGAAAGAAAAAGTGTATCAGGCAAAACCCGGATTAACCGGTATCGGATCCATAGTGTTTCGTGATGAAGAATTGATCATTACCAAAAGTTCCCTTCCGCCACATGAATGTTACCGCCAGGTTATTCTTCCTTATAAAGGTGCAGTAGAAGTCTGGTATCAAAAGCATGTCTCCTTTTATACAGATTGCATGATCCTCTTCCTTACCGGCTGGTATATTATTTTCTCCAACAGCAAGCTGGTCTATAAAGTTTTCCCCTCTCTCCCTCGCAGAAGTTTTTAATAATTCCCGCTGGTATTCCTGAGCTTCCAATAAAAGGCTAATTTCGTAGATTACCATACCCGGTTAGCTATGTTCAAATTTTTTTCCAGATCAACATCCAAACGTGGCAGGTTTGATTATTCAATCCTGAAAACGGATATGCATTCCCATATCCTGCCTGGTATTGATGATGGATCAGACAGCATTGAAACTTCTATTGAATTGATCAAAGGCCTGAAAGAACTGGGATACAGTAAACTCATTGCCACACCGCATATCATGTGGGACATGTACCGTAATACGCCTGATATGATTAAAAGAAAACTCGATGAGGTAAGAGCTGCAGTACAAAAGGAAGGCATAGCTATTGAGATTGAAGCAGCCGCAGAATATTTTTTAGATGAACATGTGGAGGATCTGCTTAAAGCAAAGGAACCTTTGCTAACGGTGAGTGAAAATAAGATACTGGTTGAATTTTCCATGGCGTTTCCTGCCATGAATATCAAAGATGTGTTGTTTGAGATGCAGATGCAGGGTTATATACCGATAATCGCACATCCGGAAAGGTATTCTTATCTCATTCGCAATAAGGAGTTTTATGAGGAATTGCGTGATATTGGCTGTTTGTTTCAGTTGAATCTGCTATCATTAGGGGGGGGCTACGGTAAAACTGTTGTTGAGCTTTCCCAACATCTGTTAAAGAATAATTTTTATTCTCTCGCTGGTACGGACCTGCACCATGGAGGGCATCTGAATGATCTGGGTAACCCTCGTACGGCTGCAGCATTCGCAAAAGGTGTAGACTGGGGGAAATTTACTAATAAGGAATTGTGAGAGTTGCACAACTTCCGGGAAATAAGTTGGTTACTATCAATTAATAATTTAAGTAAAGAAAAGAGTTGAACTTTTCAAGCTTCCTTTTGTAATATTGGGTATGAACGATTTTACCATTAAGGATCTGGAAAATCTTTCGGGTATTAAGGCCCATACTATCAGAATATGGGAGCAGCGCTATAACTTTCTCAAGCCCAGGCGCACTGATACCAATATTCGCTTTTATAGCAATGAAGAATTAAAAACCCTTCTCAATATTGCATTGCTCAATAAATATGGGTTCAAGCTTTCTCATATTGATCAGATGTGTAACCAGGAGATATGTGCAAAGGTGCTTTCACTAAATGAAAAGGAAGCGGTTGATGAAAGAGTGGTGAATGATCTTGTGCGGCACATGGTGGACCTGGAAACAGAGAAGTTTGAAAAGATCATTCATGGGTACATTCAGGAAAACGGCCTGGAACTCGCTATCAGGGGAATAGTATTCCCTTTTTTGGATAAGATTGGCATTCTCTGGCAGACCGGGCATATAATGCCAGCCCAGGAGCATTTCGTATCGAATATTATCCGGCAGAAGCTGATTGTGGCTATTGATAGCCTCGGCCATAGCGAGAAGCCTGATAAGAGTGCGCTTCTCTTCCTCCCGGAAGGGGAGCACCATGAATTAGGCCTCCTGTTTGTATACTACCTGCTGAAGAAAAAAGGCGCCAAAGTGATCTACCTGGGTGCCAATGTGCCGATGTCAGATGTCCAAAATGTCAT
>CAMLGP010000288.1 GCA_946479535.1 uncultured Bacteroidota bacterium | reverse complement strand
TATTATAATGTTTGCCACCTGGGAGGGGAGATACGCAATCCAGATAGGAATATTCCACGTAGTATATTTATTTCTATTGCCGGGATCTCTGTGCTGTATCTATTGATGAATATAAGCGTAATGGGAGTTGTTGACTGGCATTCGGTAAAAGCAGATGATAAATATATCGTAAGCTCTTTTATGGAACAGGTACATGGAAGGCGGGCCGGTATTATTGTTACAATACTAATTCTTTGCATTGCCATGTCTTCCCTGTTTGCAGTAGTGCTGGGCTACTCAAGAGTTCCTTATGCTGCAGCTGTGGATGGAAATTTCTTTAAAATATTTGCGAGGCTCCATCCAGTTAAAAACTTTCCCTATATCTCGCTGATGGTGTTATGTGCCACAGGTTTTTTGTTTAGCCTATTCATGCGGCTAAGTGATGTTATTACTGCCATACTGGCCATGCGCATTCTTATCCAGTTTATAGGGCAGGCAATGGGAGTTGTCTTTCTTCGTAAACGAACAGGGAGTATCCAGCTGCCTTTCCGGATGTGGCTCTATCCTTTACCAGTGATCCTGTCTGTTGCCATCTGGCTCTTTCTTTTTTATAAAACCGGATGGTTTGCAATATGGGGAACAGCAATAGCGTTGTTGGGTCTGATTGTTTATCTTATCATGCAGGCACTCAGAAGAAAGGAGGCCCTATAATTTAGAATTAAACCTCTTTTGAGTTATTTTTGCAGATACATAAATCCCAATGAATGAAGCATCCTACGGGAAAACTGATCGCCATCGGCGGTGCCGAAGATAAGGGCACTGATCTTGAGATTGGCGAGATACACCGCAGTAATCTCAATTTTTTCGAGCTGGGCATTTTACGCCAGGTAGTAGAACAGGCTGGAGGCCCATCATCCCGTATAGAAATTATCACCACCGCTTCCATGATCCCGTATGAAGTAGGGGAGAATTATCTGAATGCATTTGGCAAGGTTGGATGTACAAATGTGGATCTGATGCATATCCGCAATCGCCGTGATGCTACCAACCCTGCCTATATTCAGCGCATCCAGCGTTGTGACGGTATTATGTTCAGTGGAGGCAATCAATTACGTTTAGGCTCCATATTTGGCGGAACAGAATTGCTGCGCATTATGCTGCAGCGATATGAATCTGAAAAATTCATGGTGGCTGGTACAAGTGCGGGTGCAATGGCTATGAGCAATACCATGATCTATGAAGGTAATGCCATGCGCGCCCACCTGAAAGGTGAAGTCAAGATCACAACAGGACTCGGGTTTATTGATGATGTTATCATCGATTCTCATTTTGAAAAACGTGGGCGTTTTGGTCGCCTCGCACAGGCCGTTGCTACCAATCCTCAATGTATTGGAATTGGTTTGGGTGAAGATACCGGGATGCTGATCACAGAAAATGGAAATAAATGGGAAGCAATTGGCAGCGGGCTGGTAGTGATCATTGATGGCTATGATATCAAACATTGCAATATTGCCGATATACCAGATGGCAATCCCATCAGCATAGAAAATCTCAAAGTTCATTTCTGTGAAAAAGGAAATGGCTACCTTCTCAGGGAGCGCCAGTTTTTGCCAGAGGCCAGGGAAGGTGCTGTGATCCGCAAACAGGTAAATGTGGAATAATCCTTTTAATTAAGTAGAAGCTGGTTCCATTGAATATTATTGGCATTCCGTTGAAAATTTAAGGAACAGGCTGATGAAGTGCCCTGCCCGGGGTAACTTTATATGCCTATATGACCTGGCCCTTCCATAACCGTCCACAGGCCAAATACTGGTTAAAAGTTTTTGGCTTTTATGCTTTATTTGAAGCCTGTATCCAGTTATTATATAATTACCTGCTTAATGAATATGGCAAAAGACCCATCAGCAATCTTGAGTTTCATGGTCTAATGTGGCTGTTTCAATGTCTACTCATTTGGCCCATCTGGTGGGTAGCCTGGTCGGTCTATAAAAGAAAGGTGGTAAGCCAGGTTGTTGTAAATCTTGCCTTCTTTATTATCTATAGTGTGTTCTGGTTTGGACCTGTTCAGGATATCATTCAGTATCTGCACCAGGGATTGCAGCAGACTATTCGTAGCCCTTCAGAACGTATAATAACTCCTGTGGATGCAGCCGCTGACCTGCTTCCTTATCAAATGATCAAGCATACATTCCGGTTATCATGGTTTTTCCTTGCGAATTACCTGTATCACTACAGACAGGAAGAACAGCAGCGGCTGGAACTGGCAGTGGCCAATAAAGACCTGCAGTTAAAATTGCTGAAATGGCATTTAAATCCGGCATTCTATTTCAAAACTATTGACCATTTACTGGAATTGTCTTCCCAAAGCCCTGCCAGCTGCACCCGGCCCATTTTACAATTGGCAAAGGTGATGGAATATGTGATCTATGAAGCCAAGGAAAAAATGATTGATGTATCCCGGGAGATACATTTTCTGGACGGATATGTTCAATTGATTAATCAGCAACCGGGCCATACAGCTCATTTTACTTTGAGATCCGAAGGCTCAACTGACAGGTTAAGGGTGCCGCCTTTATTACTGGCTGGTTTTATTGACAGGATTGCTGCAGAGAATTTTTCCGAATATTCCAGCTATGACATGCAGCTTCAGTTTTCTGGGAATAATATGTCCTTTATAATTCAGGGCGATCTTAACAGGAATGACCATCCATTCTTTGGCCAGAGTAATGAAGATCTGTTATATCGCCGCTTTAGAGAATTTTATGAAGACAGGTTTACTTATCGTCTTTCATCCAATAAAAATTTCTTTGAACTCAACGTACGGTTAAGTGAAGACGAATAATTACATACGGTCAATGCAGAATTACCGGAGGCGTTTTTATATTGAGCGCTTCTGGATAATGGCTTTTTGTGTTTATGCAATTGCGGAAATATTGTATTGGGTACTTAATTATGTGAACTATTATAACCGGTGCACCGATTGCGCACAGCCGGTGGTTTATTATATTTTCCAGGCACTGGTTAATCTGGTACTTACCGGACTGGTCTGGTATGCGTTGAACAGTTTTTATGGCAGGAACAGGTTAGTGGTCATTGGACTGAATATTGTGGTTTTTCTCCTTCATTATGCTGTTTGGATATGGCTGAACTATGCAGTTCAAAAATTCGGCCCGGAATGGCTGCTCCACAACGCCACATTTCATAGTACCCTAACTGAACTGATCTATTTTTCCTGGTTTGATGTTGGTAAATATGTTTTAAAAGTGACTGCATTTTATGCCATGAAATTCTATTATGATTACAGGACCAGTGAAAAGCATCGCATTGAACTGGCAGTGATCAATAAAGATCTTCAGCTTAACCTGTTGAAACAGCAACTCAGCCCTCATTTTTATTTCAATACTTTGAATAATCTTTATGGGTTGGCAAGGAGCAATAATAATAAACTGTCAGGGGCTTTGCAACAGCTTTCCAATATCATGCATTATGTAATTGTGGAATGCAACCAGCAGCGGGTTAGTCTTCAGAAAGAGATCGACTTTCTGCAAAGTTATATTGCCCTTGAAAAGCTCCGGTATGAAGAGGATACAGTAATAGATATGCAGGTGGAAGGAAAAGCTAACAGACAAACTATTCTTCCTCTCATGCTGATCCAGTTTGTGGAGAATGCCTTTAAGCACGGAATGAAAGAAAAATCTGAACAAAACTGGATGAAGGTTAAGCTTAAAATAATGGATAGTAATCTCAGTTTTTCAGTAGACAACAGTTATTATTCTCCATTATCCGTTGAAGGCATCGGGATCACCAGTGTACGGCACCACCTGAATTTGCAGTATGAAGGAAAATATGCAATGGAGATGGATCGTGAAGATGGAATGTTTTCCGTGAAACTTAAACTTGATTTAACCTGAAGAAATAAATACAACCATGAAAACAATCGCCTGTGCCATTATTGATGACGAACCGATTGCCCGGGATATTGTGGCAGAGTTTGTCAGTCAGGATGATCGCCTGCAGCTGGCTGGCAGCTATAAAAATGCCAAGGAAGCAATAAAGGGGATGACCGTCACGCCTGTGGAATTACTTTTCCTGGATATCAATATGCCAGGGTTATCAGGTTTCCAGTTGCTCAAAGCAATGCCCAGTCCTCCTGCAATAATATTTACTACGGCTTACCGGGAACATGCACTCGAAGGTTTTGATGCCAATGCCATTGATTATTTGCTGAAACCTGTAGCCATTGAGCGATTCCTGCTGGCAGTTAACAAGGCCTGGAAATTTTTAAGGCCTGCGCAGCAGGCTACTGAAAATAAGGTATCAGCTGACCAGGAGGAAATTGGGGATGATTTTTTCTTTGTGAAAGCGGAAGGCGGGCTTGTCAAAATATTCCTGAATGATATATTATTTGTTGAAGCATTAAAAGAATATGTTAAGATCGTGATGGGGGATAGGGCGGTAATTACCTATCACACACTATCTGGTCTGGAAGAAAAACTACCCAAAGGAAAATTCTATCGAATTCATCGCTCCTATATCGTTTGTATAAAGGCCATCTCCAGTATTGAGGGGTTTACAGTTAAAATTGATAAATATGAATTGCCAATTAGTCGCAATGAACGTGATGCATTTGTAGAAATCGTAGCAAGTGGCAAGATTATTTCAAAGTGATGTCCTTGTTGATGTTTCCCATGTTCCATTCGTTGAAATTCCGTCTGGTTACATTGAATAGTAAAAGATCAATTATCTTTCTATAGATAGGATCTCTCCGCTCATTGAATTCTTCCCCGATTTTCTGCACCATTATATAGTTTCAGCCATCATCAAAATAAGTACTATGAAACATTTAATCGTGCTAACTATGTTATTTTCACTGTTCATTACTCTTCCCTCCTGTAAAAAAGGAGATGCTGGTTCTGCCGGTCCGGCAGGCCCGCAGGGTCCCGCTGGCCCACAGGGCCCAACAGGTATTGCCGGTAATGCCAATGTAACGCAATACACTTTTTCAGGACACGATTTTGCTGCCGAT
>CAMLGP010000287.1 GCA_946479535.1 uncultured Bacteroidota bacterium | reverse complement strand
TCAACACTACGAGTGGAATGGAAAGTTTGTTTCTTCATGAAGCAATTCCTGGCCATCATTACCAGGTAGCCCTTACCATAGAGGATACAACGCTTCCAAAGTTCAGGCGTTATCTCTGGTATGGCGCTTACGGAGAGGGTTGGGCCCTCTATTGTGAAAGCCTGGGAAAGGAACTTGGATTGTATACGGATCCTTATCAATACATGGGCGCGCTGGGAGATGAAATACATCGTGCAATTCGTTTGGTGGTTGATGTTGGGATGCATTCCAAAAACATGACAAGAGAAGAAGCTATTAAATACATGATGGAGAATGAAGCCATCAGTGAAGAAGGCGCCACTGCAGAAATAGAAAGGTATATGGCAATTCCCGGTCAGGCATTAAGTTATAAGATCGGTGCGCTGAAGATCAAAGAGCTTCGAGAAAAATATAGCAAACAGATGGGAGATAAATTCAGCCTTTCCGCATTCCATGATGAGTTCCTTCATTTTGGCTGTATGCCACTAGAATTGGTTGAGCAGAGCATGGATAAATGGGCCAATAAATGATTATAAATGGAAAAAGGACCACTAACAAATTGGGCGGGTAATTTGACCTATAGCACTTCTAATATTATATCTCAGGGATCTTCTTTATCCGGAGTGCAGTACGAAATTCAGAAAAATAAAAAACTAAGAGTACTGGGCACCCGGCATTCCTTCAACTCTATAGCAGATAGCGATTCAGTGCTGATCTCAACCGCAGGATTAAACAGGATACTTTTTTTAGACAGGGAAAGCCATACCGTAACTGTTGAGGCGGGAATTAAATATGGTGAGCTTTGTGGCTATCTTCAGAAGCATGGTTATGCGCTACATAATCTGGCTTCTCTTCCTCATATTTCTGTAGCAGGTGCCTGCGCTACGGCAACTCACGGTTCTGGTTTTAACAATGGAAGCCTGGCAACTGGCGTAAACTGTATTGAGTTTATTACTGGAAGGGGAGAGTTCACCAGTTTGACCAAAGAAAGAGATGGTGATCATTTTTGTGGTGCCGTTGTGAACCTGGGAGCTCTGGGAATGGTAATCAGTATTAGGCTTGCCCTTCAACCGGCATTCACCATGAAGCAGTGGATATTCCGGGATATGCCTGTTGCTGAGTTGGAAAAGAATTTTAGGGAAATCATGTCTGCAGGTTATAGCGTTAGTCTGTTTACAGATTGGAGAAATAAGACAATTAATCAGGTCTGGGTAAAAAGCAAAACGGGTATGAATGACTCATTTCCTTCTGGCTTTTATGGAGCAAAACCGGCAGCCACTAATCTTCATCCACTAGAGGAACTTTCACCGGAAAATTGTACAGACCAATTGGGATTGGAAGGGCCGTGGTACGACCGGCTTCCTCATTTTAAAATGGGATTTACGCCCAGTAGTGGCACAGAACTGCAAACAGAATATTTCATTCCTTTTGAATATGCCTGGGAAGGGTTTAAGTCAATTGAAAAATTGAATGCAAAGATATCCCCGCATCTCTATGTAAGTGAAATACGATCAATAGCGGCAGATGATCTTTGGATGAGTCCTTTCTATAAGAAAACCTGTGTGGCTTTCCATTTTACCTGGAAACAAAACTGGAACGAAGTGAAGTTATTGCTACCAATGATTGAAGAAGCACTTGAGTCATTTAATCCATTGCCACATTGGGGAAAATTATTCAGCATGCAGCCGCAGGTGTTGCAGCACAGATTAGCAAGGCTGAATGATTTTAAAGATTTAATGGTCCAATATGATCCGCAGGGCAAATTCAGGAATCAGTTTATTGATTCAATTTTCAGGTAGGAATGGGAGATAAGGGGTAAAATTTGCTTACGTGCCAGAGATCATTTAAATGTGAGCTAATTAACAACAAGGTCAGTCAGGGAAAATTCATTTGTAACAGAGTCTTCAAGAAAAGCGGCCAGTGTTTCATGAATGGAGCTGTTGCGCTTGCTAAGCTGAATAATCTCCATCATTTTTTTACATTCCTTCTCGTGATTAATCTCCCTGATGATAAAATGAAGAAGGAGTTTTTTTGATTCAATTGAAGTTTTTACCGAAGGCATATGGGTCAGTTTTGATGATTACATGACAATTTTATGCCAAATAAGTGAAAGTACTTAAAATAATTGTCAACCTAACAATTGTTAGCGTGGATAAAGTTTAATATTGTCCTGTATAGGGACGGGTTGGCTAGAATAATGAAAGCTGCACCTGTAGCGCCTTTTCGCGGTTCTTTCTTCCAAACGAAGAAATTGTTCCACTAATTGTATAGACTTCAGATTCTGAATACCGGGAAGCCACAATAATTTTAGTATTTCCTGCCTTTGCGGTGAATAATTGTTCTACCAGTTCTGGTTTATTGTTATTTTCCGACAAATGAGAAAGGATCAGGTGAGTCAGCTTAGTGCTTCTGTATTTTACAAATAGTTCCAGTGCCTGTACATTGGATAAATGTCCGTTTTTGCTGCTGATCCGCTTCTTCAGATGAAAAGGATAATTCCCATTCTCCAGCATATCACTGCAATAATTGGATTCCAGGAATGCAGCATTACATTGTGAAAAGTGTTTGATCACCTCCCTACAGGCATAACCAATATCAGTGATGACACCGATGTTGATATTATTGCCAGATACCATAAAGCTGTGCGGGTCACATGCATCATGCGATTTGGTAAATGACTTAATTGTTAAGTTTCCTATTGTTACGGGTTCCTCCGGATGGAAGGATTTCATCAGATGTTTCTCGATAATTATTCCACTCGATTGAAAAGTTGGAGTTGTGATGTAAACGGGGATGCGGTATTTTTTAGACAGCCTGCTAATGCCTGTTATATGATCTGAATGTTCATGTGAAACAAATATAGCTCTCACAGAATGAATGGAAAGGCCCAGTTTTTTCATTCGCCGTTCAGTTTCGCGGCAGGAAATTCCTGCATCGATCAGTATGGATTCTGATTCATTGCCTATATAATAACAATTACCGTTACTGCCTGAATTAAGAGAAGCGATTGTTAGTGACATATCTAGATAAATAGATTTGAAATTTGGGTTAAATTTTTAAACATAAAACCCAAAATTTCAATTACACGGTGTCAAAAATAAGAAATTAGCCTTAGCGGTTCGGATTTTTGCCCAACAGCTTTTGCACCCGGTCAAATTGCATCAGGAACTTTCCTACCTTCAGGAAGGAATCAATCCTTTTAACCATTCAAACCCTGCAACTCCACCCGGCAACAACCCGGTTACTTCCTCCCATTAAATCCCAAATTCATCCTTTCATTTTTAAATCATTTTTTTTATGGCTAACAAACCAAACATCGTTCTCGTGCATGGTGCATGGGCCGATGGTTCCTCCTGGAACAAAGTGATCCCTATATTTTTAAAAGAAGGCTATAATGTTACCGTTACCCAACATCCCCTTACCTCACTTGAAGAGGATGTTGAAACAACCCGTCGTGTAGCAGAGATGCAGGATGGGCCAACAGTTTTGGTGGGACATTCCTATGGTGGCGTTGTTATAACAGAAGCAGCTCACAAATGTCCCAATGTAATTGGACTGATCTATATCGCTGCGTTTGCTCCTAATGTTGGTGAAAGTATTAATAGCCTGGCAGCGGGTGCTCCACCTCCTCCCGGATTTTCAGCTGTGCGTCCAGACAAATACGGTGTACTATGGCTGGATAAAGAACTGATGCCAGATAATTTTTGCCAGGATGTAGAAAAAGAGGAAGCAGCAGTAATGGCGGTTACCCAGCAGCCGATCGCGGCCAGGTGCTTTGATGATAAGGTAACCAATGCAGGCTGGCAGAAACTTCCAACCTGGTATCAGATCTCCGCCCACGATAAAATGATCCCGCCATCTGCTCAGCAATTCATGGGTGAGAGAATGAAGGCAAGAATTGTTTTTTTACCAACCAGTCATGCGGCAATGGTATCTCGTCCGGATGAAATAGCAGACATAATCATGCAGGGGTGTAAGGAAGCGGAAAAAGCAAAAGCAATGATGGCTACAATGGAAGGAGATTATTAGGATCTTCTGCCATTTTGTTAGAGCGGATGCCCATTCTTTCTGTCAGATCACGGAAGCGGGTATCCGCTTTTAATTCATTCAGCATAGGATAACGTATACAAAAGATCATGCCCAGGCAGGCAATCCCAATCCTTTGTTCATAAGTCTTGTTCAAATGAAAGAAGGCTTTATCATATTCTTTTAATCCGGTATATAAAAAAGCAAAATCCATGTGAAGTATCACATTGGGTTCCTGTTCTTCTCTTTTTCTTAATTTGTCAAGGCATTCAAGCGCTTTATCCATTTGACCAGCGGCGGCATAGGCATGACCAAGGGAACTTACTCCTTTCAATGGATGGCCAATCATTTTATGGTATTGCTCAAAATTGGCAATTGCCTTATCGTATTCTTTTTTTGCAAGGTAGATCATGCCTCTTCCCTCAAATCCACGGCGGAAATTGGGATCCATCTCAACTGCCTTGTCATATTGGGCGAGAGCTTCTTCAAAACGTCCTGCAAATGCATACGCATCTGCCAGGTTGCTCAATAAGGGAAGAGAAAGTGGATCAAGATGAACGGCTTTTTCCATTTTTTCAATGGCGCTTTCAAAATCTCCTTTGGAGATCAGCAGCCAGCCATGCACCTGGTTTACGAGTGATGAATTAAGACTGAGACTTTCTGCCTTTTTCAGGGAGGTTTCTGCACCTTCAAAATCCCAATTATGATAAAACTTGATAATCGCCAGGGAAAGGTGTGATTCCGCATGATTGGGATCCAGTTCTATTGCTTTAAGTGTATGGTCTTTTGCTTTCTGATAGGCTTCAGCTGGCGGCATTAATCCTGATGAACCCATAAAGGAGTAACAATAAGAAAGCGCACAATAGGGTAGTGCAAAATCCGGATCAATAACTACAGCTTCTTCAAATGTCCGGATGGCCTTCTTTATATCTTCCGGATTGGATCTATTCCAGTGATACCGACCTTTCAAATATAGAT
>CAMLGP010000286.1 GCA_946479535.1 uncultured Bacteroidota bacterium | reverse complement strand
GGAAATGGCAGATGTAAAAATGTTCCTGCTGCAAATCCCCAAAGTGAGAAGGCTGCTGGCAAATGTTCCGGTCTATATGATCTTCGATGATCATGAAGTGGCGGACGACTGGAACGGTTCCCGTTCCTGGCGTGAAGAGGTCTATGGCTCACCACTTGGATTAAGTATGGTGAGAAATGGCCTTGCTGCTTATGCCATCTTCCAGGATTGGGGTAATATGCCAACCTCGTATGAAGCAGGAATGAACCTTGACATGCTGAACAAAATCAGCGAACTTTTCACTGGCACCTCAGGACCCTATCCTTCAACTACTGCCGCCACTCAACTCGAACATTTATTGGGTCTGGATTTAACCGATGAATCAGCACCACCTGTAAAATGGCATTATAGTGTTCCCTGCGGTGAAACGATGGTATATGTGCTCGACACCCGTACGCGAAGAACTTTCCCCACCAAAAATGGATTTCCCGGTTTGATGACCAATGATGCGCTGGATGATCAACTCCCTCTAAATCCTGTTGGCGGTCGTATGCTATTTATCGTTTCACCCGCCCCTGTATTGGGACTGGGAACAATGGAGATATTGATACAGCCCGTGGTGGAAGTGTTTATGAAGTTTAGTGCAGATCCGGAGGCCTGGGCACTGAATCCTCCGGCACTCGAAGCGTTTTTGGCCAAAGTAGAGAAATTCGATAAGGTTGTTTTTCTCTCCGGAGACGTTCACTATGCCATTTCAACTGCAGTTGATTACTGGAAAAAAGACAAGCCGTTGCCCTCCAGATTTGTTCAGCTTGTCTCCAGTTCATTGAAGAAT
This sequence comes from uncultured Bacteroidota bacterium, assembly GCA_946479535.1. The sequence continues at coordinate 4,221 of CAMLGP010000286.1, read as the reverse complement.
GAGAAATTTTTAAATACGCAATTTCTGACAGCCAGCATGGTGCAACAGGTATTGCAGAGTTTATTTTATCCTGTACAAAGACTTGGTTGGAACTCGAAAGCAGGATTGGAGATTACAAATGATGATGCTATTCCGCCCTTACCTGCACAGCGGATCAGTCTTCGCAAGGAACCGGTATTGCTCAATCCCAAAAGCTGGCCCGTTTCAACAATATCCAACCGTCCTCCTGACTGGGGATGGTCCATGACCATAGCAAGAGATATACGTCCGGATGAGGATTCCCCTGAAGGACGACCAGAGAAGATACATGTTGAACCGTTTGAACCGGATGTAGATCCCGCTGGTGGAGGAGTAGCAGAAGCCTATACCAAAGTGCTGAACCGCCATGTGCTGATACACCAGAATGCGGTGTCAAGATCTGTGGTTTGGAAATCCAATATTGGGCTGGTAAAGATCAGCAAAGATGAACATGACCAACTTTTAGTTACACACAAACTATTATACTGGCTGGAAAAAGATGATCCTATTCTTGATCCGGATTTTTATACTGTGCATGAACAGACGTTGAAAAGATCAGAAGAAGACCCCGTTTATTTCATACAACATGAGTGAGGTAAAAAGCATATTAAAAAGAGTTGTCAAAGCAACCCATTTGATTCTTAAGGTAGCCATCGAGAAACTGGAAGATAATGCCTCGCGGGAAGAGATACTTGGCTACCTGGGTTATAATAACGCGGTTTCATTCAGCGTACCGGCAGCCGCACATACCTCTATGGCGAATATCGGACAGTTCCTGGAGCTGGACGATTCCGGCGTAACACTCGAAGCCTTCGCAAATATTGTTGATGACATTATTATTGTTTCCAATATTATTGATGATAGCATCCATTTTCTTACAAGTGAGACAGGTGTAGAAGCCGCTGAGGAATTATTGGATTTCCTGTACCAGTTTGTCCTATTCAGCAGTCTTAAGTATCCCGGCAAAAAAACAAAGACAGCGGCGGATATTGTTAAAGTACTATTGATGCTTTCAGATCTTCCTGTTGCTCACGGTGCAACAGGTACTTTGGGGATCATTGTTGGCAGTTTGAAGTTCCTCAAGCGGCTTGTTTTGAGCGTAGGTCAGAATTTAAAAGATTGGTCAAAAGGATCCAGCGAAGAATGGGAGAAAATGTCTGATGAAGACTGGAATATTACCTGGCAGGGGCTGACAGATGTTGATAAGAAGAAACTGTCTAATGAACAGATCAAACTCTTCAGTGATGGTATATATTTCCTGATGGTGGTGCCGCTGTATTTCTCGGAAGCGCTTAGCAGCAAAGTGAGAGTGACCTATGGTTTTGATCCACCCGCAGAAATGGCTGAAACGATTGGTGATCAGATCTCCGAAAGAGTATTAACGCTGTCACTGTCCGATAAAATAAAAGATACTGCTGACCTTGAAACAACCATCACTTATTTTATTTCCCTTGCCCTGCGCTCCTCGCTGGATTCAGGAGGTGTGGGACTGGAACTGGCGCTTGCCGGACAGGGCAAACTGGAATATGATATAGGGGGAGGTTACAAATTATCCATTTCGTTGGAAGGCCTGCCCGGTGTAGATGCCAAACTTGAATTCAGGATCCAGAAGGAAAGCCTTGGCGCAAACTGGAGCCTCGGAGATTCACAGGGCACCCGTCTTAATTTCGGTAAAGCAATGTTCACATCTACGGCAAGTGTGGCGGACAGGGAGATTGATTCAAAATTAAGTTTCCAGGATTGTTCATTTGTGCTTGCCAGGAATGGTTCCGATAGTTTTTTACAATCACTGATACCAGAAAAAGGCGTGGAGGCAGGTTTTGAGTTAGGTGTTGGTCTTAATTTTAAAAAGGGATTGTATGTGGATGGGGGTTCCGGTATTTCGGTATTTATTCCGCTACACCTGGAATTAGGACCCGTTACAATGGATGCGCTTTATCTGAAAGCATCGGGCATTCCGGATGGAGAGGGTTTTCAGTTGGAAACCTCTGTTGGCTTTACAGCAGATATTCTGGGTATTACTGCCACCGTTCAGCAGATTGGTTTATTGCATGACTTCAACACCGGCGCGGAAAAAAAGAATTTTCATTTTGCGGATTATTCTATTGCCTTAAAACCGCCAACGCAGATTGGTTTGTCGATCGATACAGGTGGATTGACAGGTGGTGGATTCATCAGCTTTAACCCGGATAAAGGGGAATATATCGGTGCCATCGAACTGAGTTATAAAAAAGTATTCAGCATTAAGGCGATTGCGATCATTACTACCAAACTGCCGGATGGTAAACCTGGCTATTCATTGCTGCTTCTCATTTCTGCAGAATTTGAGCCGATCCAACTGGGCATGGGTTTTACCTGGAATGGGATCGGCGGTATTATTGGTGTGCATCGCCAGGCAAATATTCAATTCTTACGCGAAGGCCTAAAATCAAATACACTTAAGAGTATTCTCTTCCCGGAGAATATCATTGCCAATATTGCCAGGATCCTCAGTGATCTGAACCAGGCTTTTCCCCAGGTACAGAAGCATTATTTAATATGCCCGATCCTCAAATTCGGATGGGGTACACCCACACTGATCACGATTGAAGTGGGCATCGTGATAGAGATACCTTTTGAAAGGTTGACCATCTTCGGGGTGGTGAAGGCCATACTGCCCGATCAAAACAGGCCGGTACTGAAGATCCAGGTGAATTTCCTGGGAGTAATTGATTTTGAAAACCAGCTAATCTCTTTTGATGCGAGCCTCTATGATTCTTCTTTCTTAACCCTTACACTCAGTGGAGATTTTGGATTACGTATTGGCTGGGGTGATAATCCCATGTTCATCTTAAGTGCAGGTGGTTTCCATCCTGCGTTCAATAAAGAAGAACTAAATGGGGAATTGCCGAATATGCAACGGATCACCGTGAGTCTTTTATCCGGTGACAATCCAAGAGCAACACTGCAATGTTACTTTGCGATCACTTCCAATACCGTACAGTTTGGCGCCAAGGCTGAACTCTATGCCAGCTCCTCCGGTTTCAATGTATATGGTTATGTGGCGTTTGATGTATTGATCAGGTCGCTCGGAGATTTTGAAGCCGGATTTGCGGCGGGTCTTGCCCTCAGAAGAAATACCACTGTGATAATGGGCATTCATGTGGAAGGAGTGTTGGCAGGGACAGAGCCCTGGGACCTTAAGGGTAAAGGAAGCATCAGCTTTTTCTTCTTTAGTATATCGGTGCCATTCCATGCCAGATGGGGTAGCGTGCGCGGAGTGGTTGAAGCATTAATAGAAGATATAATTGCGCGACTCACTGAGGAGGTTGAAAAAGATACTAATTGGGTATCTGCCATACCTGTTAATAATAACCTCCATGTAAGTGTACGCAAATCCGCAACTGGAGGACCAAAAGTATTGATTCACCCATTTGGGGTACTTACTTTCCGCCAAACGCTGGTCCCCCTGGAGATCGACATCGATAAATTTGGCAATAAACTTCCGAAGGATGCAAAGAATTTTAAGATTAAAATCAATGGCACTGGTCTTTCTACAGAACCCGTAAAGGATCAGTTTGCACCCGGCAATTTCCTTCAGATGGAAGATGCAGAAAAACTTTCGCGTCCTTCCTTTGAAAAGATGACCAGCGGTTTTTCAATAACCGGTTCTGCATCACTTGATGCGCCGCAGGTGATCAATAAAAGTGTGGATTATGAATTCAGTTACCTGGGCCGGAAAAAGAAGGATATACCGGGGAAAAACAGGTATGATTTCAGGAAATCCCTGTTTAAATCCAGTACGCGTATGGCTGCTGTTTCAGCTTCTCCACTTTCTTATTTGAACAGCAGAACTTCTGCCAATGCACCGGAGAAAGTACGGGTCACTGAACAGCAGTATGCGATAGCAGGTATCAGTGATCTGAAACTATATTTAGCGGATGATGTAAAAGCGGGAAGTTATTCGGAAGTGTATCAGCAATACAACAATCTTATTCGTAAGAAACCGGAACTCAGTGAGCAATTACAGGTAGTTGCAACCCATGAGGTTAATATGAATTGAGTACCCGCTTTGTGGTATAGGCCAGTGTGTATTTAGTAGATATTTTTAAAAATAAGTACTTACATGGCTGATGAGAATAGCATAGAAGTTGGTGCAAACAAAATACGCAAGCTCTCTGGTGGGAATTGGACTGGCGTTACCGGTAAGGACGTAATCATTGG
>CAMLGP010000285.1 GCA_946479535.1 uncultured Bacteroidota bacterium | reverse complement strand
GTTAAGGAAGCAAGAGAACTTGTTCTGAACCGGTACCAGCCTCTTGCAGGTTGCGCTGCAGCATTACAGTCAATCCCCGCATCCCAAAAACGCAACATTCAATTAAAACCTGTCCATACTTCCTTTCTGCAAAAATTGTCAGGTTTAATAAGCCGGTTTTCAAACCGGCAATCCAACTAAGTTGCCAGGCATGAGTCCAAAACTGATCAGAGATATATCAGCCAGTTCGGCACAGGTTATTTTTAACCAGGTGGCCGGAGCTGCAATATTTCTGATCACCTCTGCCTGGCTCAGCAAGGAAACTTATGGAGAGTTCAACTGGTCACTTGCAGTATTAACCTTTGTCATTTCAATCCTTAGTCTCCGGCTGGAACAGATCATCGTAAGAAAAGTAGCCGCAAGAGAAGATCCTTCCAAATTATTGTCTCTTTTTACCGGGCACGTTGTTATAAGTGGTTTACTGTTTTATGGTGTATTGCTGGGCGGCTATTTCCTGTTCCCCCAGTTTTTCAAACAACACAATATTCTTTTGATCCTTGCCATCAGTCAGCTCCTTTCCTTCTTTTCCTCTCCATTCAAACAGATAGCAAATGGAAAAGAAGATTTCCGTTTACTGGCCTGGATGTCTTCCATCGCCAATATTATCCGAGTATGCTGGCTATTAATAGTGGTGCTGACCACCATGCTAACCATCCGGCAATTATTACTGATCTATATTATTTCCTCCTTTGCTGAATTGCTATTCTGCCTGCTTTTGGCAGGTAACCGGTTACAAACACGGATCAGTCTTCACTATCAGATGAAAGACTATCTATTGCTTATCCGGGAATCATTGCCGCAGGCAGCAGGCGTATTTCTCAATGCATCTATTGCACGGATAGACTGGATATTACTCGGACTATTTAGCGGACCTGTTATTACAGCAGAATACAGTTTTGCCTATAGAGTATTTGAGCTTTCACCATTGCCTTTACTGATCATTGCTCCGATACTGCTAAGCCGGCTCTCCCGGTTCTTTAGTACGCATAGTCCTGAAAAATTACTGGACCACAAAATGGAGCTGAGCCTCCTCATCCGCCTGGAAATGATAGCAGCTACTTTTATTCCATTGGTATTAAATTTAATCTGGGCTCCGTTGATGGATGAACTCACCTATCATAAATATGGAGAAGTTAATAAGATCAGTTTTCTGTTACTTTCACTATGCCTGCCGTTTCTTTACATGAACAATCTGTTGTGGTCCGTCCATTTTGCACAGAATCGCTTAAAGTTGATACTGCGCATTTCCTTCCTTACCTTTTCCATCATCCTGATCGGGGATCTGTTTTTCATTCCACTTTATAATGCCAGGGGTGCTGCAACAGTATACCTGACTGCTACAGTTGTGGAATATATGAACTACATGCGTACCTCTTTTTTATCCAGGGTAAAAGAGACCTGGTTATCACCGTTCGTTTGTATGTTAATTGCTGGTATATGCGGTTTCCTTGCCAGTTACCTATCTTCTTCGCTACCAATTCGTCTAATTACGTGTATTCCCTTATTCTTCCTTCTACTGCTGGCAACCAAACAGCTCCATAAATCCGATATAAAGCAGGTAATAAAGCTTTTCAGATCCGGTAAATGAGGAAAACATACCAGCTATGCATTAATTACTTCCGGCAGGTAAACTGGAACCTATTGGTGTTCCTGTTATTGGTGCTGAATGTGAAGCTGGTGATAAAGGTCCTTGCCATTCTTTTTATCCTTATTACCAATTATAAAAGTTTTACGCTTATCAATCTTCGCCGCCAACGGTTGATCTTTTTTTATGCCGCTATAATATTCATTGCCTGCATCAATTACCTGTTGCAGATCAGACAAGCCACCGTGAATTATAGCCTGGCAGCATCATTCGGGCTCTCCCTATGGATAATGGCCGCAGTAGCCGGTTTTTTTGTTTTCAGTATTATCCAAAAAGATACTACAGAACGATTACATCGTACTGTAGAATTATTTTTCCTGTTGCATATAGCAGCCATTGGCTTTAATCTATTGCTAATAGTGATTGAAACAGGAGCCTTAAATCCTTACCTGTATAAGGGAATGAATCAAAAATATTACATCAGTACGGGAGATTTTATCCGGGGCATCAGTTTTGATAGCCCGGTATGCACTGCCATGATCAGTGCGTTTGGACTACTTTATTTTCTGTACCGGCAGCAATTTGCCTTTTCACTGCTGGCTATGGGAAGTCTTTTGCTAATAGGAAGCAATCTTACCAATCTGTTTCTGCTGGCCATCCTGGTATTTGCATTTCTTTTTAAGACTAGCCGGATCCAAAAAAGCTTTATCGCTTTGTATATAGTTCTCTTTATTGTTTTTGTTGCAAAGGTTTCTCCGCAGAACAACGAATATATGGAGAGGTTTGCCTATAAAATGCTGGGCAAGACCTATGACCTCCCAAAAAAGAACACAACTCCGGATTTCATCAGGAAGCAGCCAGACAGTTTGCTGAGCTATAACCAAAAAAGAGAAAAAATTGCCAGGCTGTATATCGATAGCCTGAGTGCAACTTCCGCTTATCTAAAGAACCGGTCTACCTTCCTGGGAAAGAATAATATAAATGCCTACTATGCTGTGCTTCGCTTTTCAGAAGCAAAGCCGCCATCCGAACCGGAAATCCGGTTTAATAATTACAGGGCTTCTGAATTTACAGTTGAAAAAATACATCGTTACCATAAATTCTTTGCAGAACATTATCATGCCGACAGCCTGCAGCTAACTGAGAAATATGACTGGAGTAAACCCGGCAAATGGGTGGCGGGCATACAACTGGTAAATTTCTTAAGAAACAATCCTGCAAAAATGCCGCTTGGTGCCGGCATCGGCAATTTCTCTTCCCGGACTGCATTTAAAGCTACGGGCCTGGATATTGCAGGAGGATACCCAAGCAGGTATCGTTATATTTCTTCTTTGTTCCTCAACAATCATTTATTCCTGTACATCTATTATCACGCCCAGCCACAACCCAAGCATGCTGCTGAAAATACACCAGACTCTACTTATTATCAGTTATTGGGAGAATATGGGTTTGTGGGATTACTGGCATTCCTGGTATTATACTTTGGCTATTTTATAAAAAAATTGCCACGTTCAGGATATGGTATTCCATTACTGCTTTTGTTATTAATGGCATTCTCCGTAGAATACTGGTTTGAGCAGTTATCCATCGTTATCCTGGCAGAGCTCTTATTCTTTCTTGCTATTGCAGACACATCAAAGAAAAAGGAGACAATAGTGTGAACACGCCCATGGTGACCATATTAATGCCTGCTTACAATGCTGCTACCTATATCCGCGAAGCAATAAACTCTGTGCTGCAACAAAGCTTTACAGAATTTGAGTTACTGGTTATAGATGATGGATCTGCGGATGAAACGGCAGCTATTATCAAAGAGTTTCCAGATCCCAGGATAATTTATTTGCACCAGGATCATAAAGGAATTGCCTGGGCATTGAATAGGGGATTGAGAGAAGCAAAGGGAAAGTTTATTGCCCGCTTTGATGCAGATGATGTTTGCATGCCAGACAGGTTGCAAAAACAGGTTGACTTCCTGTCTGGTGATGACCATTATGTATTGTGTGGAAGTGATGCTGAATATATTTCCGAATCAGGAGAGCATCTTTTTAATTTTACCTGCATTGGCCATACGCATGAAGAGATCCGTTCACAGCTGTATGTGCTTTGTCCTTTTATCCATTCTTCAGTAATGTATCGCAAAGAAGCGGTAATGGCAACAGGAGGTTATTCTCCGCATGCTCACAATTTTGAAGACTATCTATTATGGGTTCAACTGGCTACCTATGGCCGATATGCCAATCTGCCGGAACAATTGATAAGAGTACGGTTTAATCCTGCTTCAGTAACCATAGATGAAAAGTGGAGAGGATACCGGTTCAGGCAATTAAAAAGGAAGATCATTTTGAAAGGAAGCATTACTCCTGACGAGGGGGATGAATTAAAGGCCATCATCCAAAACCAGAATACTCAAAAGATCAAGAAAGGCGCATATTATGCTTTATGCGGGAAGAAATTCCTGGTCAATAATCACCAGCCTTCAAAAGCAAGAACTTATTTCTCCAAAGCCATATTGGTACATCCCCTGCGGTGGGATAATTATGCATTTTACCTGCTAAGCTATTTCCCGCAGCGTGTTATCAGTTGGCTATATCGTATAAAACCCATTTAACCATGAAAATTGCATTAATTACCCGGTCTACGCTCATGAGCGAAAAAGGTGGAGATACCATACAGGTTCTCGAGACAGCACAATGGTTAAGGCAGCTTGGTGTTCAGGCTGATATTATTTCTACCAGCAACACTCCCGATTATAGCAAGTATGATCTGCTCCATTTCTTTAATATTATCCGGCCTGCAGATATTCTCCATCATATCCGCAGATTCAATAAGCCATTTGTGGTATCTCCGGTACTGGTAGATTATTCCGAGTACGATAAATTTTACAGAAAGGGATTGCCCGGACTTTCCTTTCGTTTCCTTTCCTCTGATGCCATTGAATATTTAAAAGCAATTGCAAGAAGGATCAAGGGTAAGGATAAAATTCGCAGTCTATCCTATTTATGGCGGGGGCACAGAAAGAGCATAACGGAAATCCTGAATAAATCGGCCCTCGTTCTTCCCAACTCCAATCTGGAATATGAACGGCTCACTCAGCTTTACTCGAAAACACTGCCTTATATAACAGTGCCCAACGGAATTGATGAAAATTTATTCAGGCCAGACCCAAGCATTAAAAAAGATCCCAACCTTGTGGTGTGTGCTGCAAGGATTGAAGGAATTAAAAATCAGCTAAACCTGATCAGGGCGCTCAATGATACAGAATATACGGTGGTGATCATTGGCGCACCGGCGCTGAATCAATTGGATTACTATAGACGCTGTCGTGACATTGCCTCGAAAAATATTATTTTCTTAGACCACCTTTCTCAGAAAGAACTCGTTCAGTACTATCAGAAAGCAAAGGTTCATATTCTGCCCAGCTGGTTTGAG
>CAMLGP010000284.1 GCA_946479535.1 uncultured Bacteroidota bacterium | reverse complement strand
AGGTCACTTGCTCCTGGCATTAGCTATTCGCCAATAGCTTATCAGTTTGTCTCTCAAAAGTAATCATAAAAAAGCAGGCAACCTTTTAACACTAACTTCGTTTTGAGTATGTTATGAGCAAGGTCCTTCTTTTCAATCCCCGTAGCGCCATTGCCAAACACCGCATCCCGAATTCTATCATGAATATTGCGGCTTCCGTAGAAGGACGTTACGAGTGGGTTATTGTGGATGGCAACTGTGAATCAGATCCGTATAACCGCATAAAGGATTATCTCCAGACTGGAGAATTTGGTTATGTGGGTATGACGGTTATGCCCGGCCCTCAAACCAGGCAGGCCATTCCCTTTTCCAAAAAACTGAAAGCAGAATTTCCTTTCATTAAGATCATCTGGGGCGGATATTTTCCAACCAGTCATTTCAAGATCATTTTGCAATCCGGGTATGTTGATTTTGTTATTAATGGCCCCGGTGATCATGCATTCCCCAAATTGATTGATGCACTGGAGCAGCATACTCCTTATGAGCTGATTCGAAATCTCATTTACAGATCAGGAGAGAATATTATCAAAACCACAAAGGAAGATCTGCTTGAACAGGATACACTACCTCCATTGCCATACGATAAGCTGAATGAATTTTACCCGATAAGCAAATCCTATCTGGGTAAAACCTTTCTGGGCACCAAAACGCTAGCCTATCATTCCAGTATCGGATGTCCATTCACCTGTTCTTTTTGTGCCGTGGTACCCACTTATGAAGCAAGATGGAAAGCCAAATCAGCCGCGCATGTTTATAAGGATGTTAAATACATAAAAGAAAAATGGGGAGCCAATGCAATTGAGTTCCATGATAATAATTTCTTTGTTTCAGAGAAAAGAACAGTTGAATTTGCGAAGCTGATCAAACCGGAAAAAATGAATTGGTGGGGTATGGCGAGAATTGATACGATGGACCGGTTCAAAGATGAATCGCTGGCATTGATCAGGGAAGCCGGTTGCAGAATAATCTTCTTTGGAGCCGAAAGCGGGAATGATCAAATTTTGAAACAACTGGATAAGGGAGGAACGCAGAATGGAGAACAGATCATCCGGTTTGCAGAACGATTGAAAAAGTTTGATATCATACCGGAATATTCGTTTGTATTGGGAACGCCGGCATCTACGCCTGAGCAGGTAATGGAGCAGATTGAGTTTGATATCCATTTTATCAAACGTGTAAAAGAGGTGAATCCAAGAACAGAGATCATTCTTTACACCTACAGCCCTGTTCCAACGGAAGGCTCCGAGCTCTTTACCGCTGTAAAGAAAGCTGGCTTTGAATTTCCTCAGCAACTGGAAGACTGGATAACACCGCAATGGGAACGTTTTGATCTTCGGAAGAATCCATTGACGCCATGGTTAACACCAGCCATGATTGACCGTATCCGGAATTTTGAAACAGTACTGAATGGTTATTATCCTACTGTTTCTGACATACGGCTTAATCCCACAAAGCGTAACCTGATCAAACTCGTATCCGGGATCCGGTACAAAACCAATTTTTACAAGTTCCCCTATGAGATCAAATTATTACACCGGATCTGGAGATACCGCCAGCCGGAAATACAGGGCTTTTAATATGTATAGCGCCTATTGAACCTAAAATTGAAACTTGTTTACGCAATCATTATATCACACTTTTAAACGTTACCGCACCCTACAGACCGACAAGGTTTCAGCATTACCTATTGTTATCCTGATGCCTCACAGTGCCTGTAACTGTCGTTGTGTAATGTGCGATATCTGGAAGGATAATAAAAACCTGAAACAGCTAACGGAGAGAGATATCAGTACGCTTCTTACTTCATTAAAGAAGCTGGGTACTCAACAGGTAGTAATGTCCGGAGGCGAGGCCCTTCTAAATCCTAATTTCTTCCAGTTTTGTGAACTATTGAGAAAACAGAATATCAAGGTCACTCTTTTATCTACCGGCCTTACTTTGAAAAAAAATGCCGATGCGTTGGTCAGGCATGTTGATGATATCATTGTTTCACTGGATGGTGATGAACCAACGCATAATTATATCCGAAATATTTCGGAGGCTTATTCCAAATTAAGGGAAGGCGTAAGAGAAATTAAATTCCTGAGACCTCAATTTCGCATAACGGCAAGAACTGTTATTCATAAGATCAATTTCCGACAATGGGCGTCTATTATTGATAGCGCAAAGGAAATTGGATTGGACCAGGTCAGTTTTCTGCCGGCGGACGTAAGCAGTCATGCATTCAATCGTGAAGTATTATGGAATGATCAGCGGCAGCATGAAATTCTTCCTGAAGAAAATGAATTAGCGGCGTTTGATTTAGTTGTGGAAAATATTCTTGCCACCTATAGATCCGATTTTGAAACTGGATTTATTGCTGAATCAGCCCAAAAGCTAAGAAAGATCTACCTGTATTATTCCGCATTTTATAACAAGAACGCATTCCCCTTTAAAAAATGCAATGCCCCCTGGGTATCTGCAGTAGTTGAGGCGGATGGAACGGTAAGACCCTGTTTCTTTCATGAAGCTATGGGCAATATCAGAGAGGATTCACTTGAAAGTATCATTAATAATGAAAAGAATTTAGGTTTCCGGAAGGAACTGGATACAGGCAATAACAGTACCTGCAATAAATGCGTGTGCTATTTAAATCTGAAGCCAGGAACCAAATTGAATTGAGGCCATGAGTAGTATCCTTTTTTCTCATTCCTATTTTTTACGCTTTGATCCCAAGCAGTGGTCAACGGGACAGCCTTATGCACCAATTGGCACTCTGTATGCCGCGTCCCTGCTAAGAGAAAATGGATATAATGTGTCCCTGTTCGATACCATGTTTGCACATGGACCTTCTGAAGTATTGCCCATTCTGCAGAAGCAGTGCCCCGATTATTTTGTTCTATACGATGATGGATTTAACTATCTCACCAAGATGTGCCTCACCAATATGCGGGAGGCGGCCTTTGAAATGATGAAGCTGGCAAAGCAGAGAGGTTGCACTATAATAGTTTCCAGTTCTGATTCAACAGATCACTATGAAAAATACCTGGAGCAGGGAGCGGACTTTGTACTGCTTGGAGAAGCAGAAGGTAGTTTACTGGAACTGGTCAAACGTATAGATGCCGGGGAGAAGGATTATTCTGTTGTGCAGGGACTGGCCTATAGGCAAAATGATTGCGTTGTAAAAACTCAACGCCGTCAGGTGTTAAAAGAACTTGACAGCCTTCCCCTGCCAGCCTGGGATTTAATCAATATGGAACCTTACCGGCAAATGTGGGAAAAACACGCTGGCTATTTCTCATTGAATGTGGGCACAACCAGGGGATGTCCATTCAAATGTAACTGGTGTGCAAAACCAATATATGGCAACCGTTACAATTCAAGATCACCAAAACATGTGATAAGAGAGCTGATATACCTGAAAGAGCAATTTGGCTTTGATCATATCTGGTTCTGCGATGATATTTTCGGGCTGAAGCCCGGATGGGTCAATGAGTTTGCCAACCTGGTTGAAGAGAATGGATTAACCTTTAAATTCAAAATTCAGGCAAGGGCAGACCTGCTATTACAGGAAAATTACATCAGAGACCTTGCAAGGGCAGGTTGTGACACTATCTGGATGGGAGCAGAAAGTGGCTCCCAAAAAATACTGGATGCAATGGATAAAGGCATAACGGTTGAGCAGATCCATACCGCCACAAAACTTATTCGCAAACATGGTATGAAGCCGTCTTTCTTTATCCAGTTTGGCTATCCAGGGGAAACAAGAGAGGATATTGTAAAAACAATACAGATGATCACTGACCTTCTTCCGCACGAGATTGGAATATCAGTATCCTATCCATTGCCCGGAACATTGTTCTATGAAAAGGTAAAGAACCAGTTGAAGGAAAAAACCAACTGGAAAGATTCTGATGAGCTGGCGCTAATGTTCAGGAATACGTATGAACCGGCATTTTATAAGCGCCTTCATCGGTACGTACACCATGAATTCAGGAAACACCAGGGATTGAATTTTTTACAGAAAGGAATGCATCGCCCCTTTTCATTGCAAGCCAGGGAATGGAAAAAGGCGATGGCTACGGGCTGGTATACTTACCGGTCATATGTGGACAGGATTAAACTAAACCGCTATGCCAGCCAATAGTCTTACAGCATTTGATACGCTTGCGGCTGATTATGATAATACTTTCAGCCAAAGCCTTACTGGCAGCAGCCAACGCCTGCAATCCCGTAAATGGCTATCTGGTTTCCTGGAGGGTAAAGTTGAATTAAACATCCTTGAAATTAATTGTGGTACTGGTGATGATGCTTTATGGCTGGCATCTCTGGGCCACAAGGTTGTGGCAACAGACCTTTCAGGAGGCATGATTGAAGAAGCTCAACGAAAACAGGTTTTGCAGTCTTCCCCTAACCCTGTCAAGTTTATGCAGTGTGATTTCAATGATCTGCAAGGGCAACTAAAAGAGGAGAAATTTGATCTCATCTTTTCCAATTTCTCTGGCCTTAATTGCATACCGCCTAATAAGATAGAATTACTTAATCATCATTTTTATAATTTTCTGAAACCTGGCGCACATATAGCAGTAGTGATCTTTGGAAAATATAATTTGTGGGAAATGGCGTGGTATGGAATACAGTTCAAATTTGGCAGGGCATTTCGCCGGTTGAACAGGAAAGCATCCATACTCAAATTAAAAGAGGGTTTTACTCAACCGGTCTATTATTATTCCATCAGCCGGTTCAGGCAACTGCTGAATCAGTTCTCATTGCTGGAAAAGAAACCTGTTGGCCTGTTCATACCCCCATCTTATCTGGAAAGCTTTATAAGGAAAAGACCGCGCTTTTTCCGCTTCCTTTATAAGATGGAAAAAAAGGCAGGTGGAGTTCCTGCATTTACGCGGTTTGCTGATCATTGTTTTTTGCTGTTAAAGAAAAAGGAAAGATGAATATCCTGCTCACACACGGTTACTTTTTGCAAGAAGATGAAAAAGAAAAGAAGATCATGCGGCCTTATGTGCCACTGGGTATTCTTTAT
>CAMLGP010000283.1 GCA_946479535.1 uncultured Bacteroidota bacterium | reverse complement strand
AAAAGCACCCCGTGGTATCTGGTATACTCCGGTTACCGGTATCTGGCAAACCGTTTGGCTTGAACAGGTTCCTCTTTCTTATATAAATGAAACTAAACAGACTCCTGACCTGGATAAAAATGTATTGTTTGCAAAGGCAGCAGTTCAGAATGCCATGCCTGGTGATGAAGTTAAGATCACAGCCTGGGATGGCTCAACACAGGTAGCTGAACAAACCGTGGCTGCCAATAGTGATGCCATTCTATCTATCAGCAGTCCCAAACCCTGGACACCTGAAACCCCTTTCCTTTATGATCTCACTTATACCCTGATACGCAAAGGCAAACCTGTTGATGAAGTGAAAAGTTATTTTGCCATGCGCAAGATCTCCATGAAACCTGATAGACAGGGTATCAATCGCATGATGTTGAATAATAAATTCACTTTCCAGTATGGTCCGCTTGATCAGGGATGGTGGCCTGATGGTTTATATACTGCCCCCACTGATGAGGCGCTGAAGTTTGATATTGAGAAGACAAAAGAGATGGGCTTTAATATGATACGCAAGCATGTGAAGGTAGAGCCTGCCCGCTGGTATTACTATTGTGATAAACTGGGAATGCTGGTATGGCAGGATATGCCCAGTGGCGATCTTGGCAACAGATGGGAATCAAGACCCGGAATCTGGGGCCGGGCTACAGATAAAGACCGCACACAGGAATCTGAATCCATTTACCGCACTGAATGGAATGAGATCATACAGGACCTTTATAATTTCCCCTCCATTGTAGTATGGGTTCCATTTAATGAAGCCTGGGGACAGTTCAAAACAAAGGATATTGTGAATTGGACCATGCAGAAAGATCCTTCCCGCCTGGTGAATGCAGCCAGTGGTGGAAATTTTGAACCTGTTGGACATATAATGGATCTCCATAATTACCCGGAACCTTTGATGCCACATCCTGATCTGTTTGGACAAAAACAGATACTGGTGCTGGGAGAATTTGGAGGTTTGGGATTGCCCATTGAAAATCATACCTGGCAAAACCGGAATAACTGGGGTTATCAGACTTTTAGAAATAAAGACAGCCTATTCAGGCGATATGCTGAATTCATGGGAAGAATTCCTGAATTAATTGGAAAAGGCCTTTCGGCCGCTGTATATACACAAACTACGGATGTTGAAATTGAAACGAATGGGTTGATGACTTATGACCGAAAGGAAATAAAATTCCCGGTTGATAAGTTACGGGAGTTGCATACCAAATTTTACACTACCGCAGCAGGATTTTAATCCCACCTGGTTTTGCAGTATAAAAAATTTGGCCAAATCCACATGAGCGAATTTGTAGAGATACGTCCCTTTGGACATTAACTACGGAATCGTTTCCGGTATTGATCTCGTTATATTGGCATCAGAGCGATAATTTCGTTGGAAATGAATTGCGCTGATGTTTTTATTTAAACGATGCTGCCTCCTGATTGCTGTAATCATTGGCTATTCTTCCTTATCTGCCCAACAAAGTACAAGACTGGTCACAGGATGGGAATTCCTGCGCCAGGATCTCGGCGGTATCTGGGAATCCGTTCGTTCAATGGGAAAGGGACTAAATGAAACAGTTGCCGGCTGGCAGCCTGTTCAGCTCCCCCATTGTATTAATGCAGAAGATGCGGTTGATCCTATACCTGGATATTACCAGGGACCTGCATGGTATCGCAAACTACTAATAGTTAATAATCCATATACGAAGGGAAGAACGCTGCTGCATTTTGAAGGAGCGGGTCAGAAGACAAAAGTTTATGTTTATACCACTTTAGTTGGTGAACACACTGGCGGCTATGATGAGTTTACGATTGATATCACAGATGCAGTTGCCGCTTTTCAAAAGACTGATGTTTTTCAGGAACAGTTTAAAGAACAGGTACCAATTTCTATCCGCGTTGACAATTCCCGCGATCTGGAAATGATCCCCAGCAGTCTTGCTGATTTTACCATTTATGGTGGTATCTATCGTTATCTTAATCTGGTTTATCTGCCTCCCGCTTCAATCAGCGAATTACTAATTACTCCTTCCTTAAACAAAGATGGAAACAAAGGAACAATTTCTATACGTACCAATCTTTATATTCCTGATGATAATATTTCCAGCGGCCCTCCATTCGATATATCCTTTCGGTTGCTCGATGCCTCGGGTAAGCTTGTAGTGGAAACAAAACGATATGAGGTAAATGATAATCTCATCACACTATCCGTAAATAAACCTAAATTATGGAGCCCTGATGACCCCCAGGTCTATACGCTGGAAACAAAGCTTCGTCGATATGGCCGTAATGATTCTGCCAGTAAAACGGAGAAATTTGCCTTTCGCAATTTTGAATTTGTGACGCATGGCCCATTTCTTTTAAATGGCAAAAGACTATTACTACGCGGCACTCACCGTCATGAAGATCACGCCGGTATTGGCTCTGCAATGACAGAAGATCAAATGCGACAGGAAATGATCATGATGAAAGAAATGGGCGTAAACTTCATCCGTCTCGGTCATTATCAGCAATCCCGAATTATACTCAATCTCTGCGATAGCCTTGGTATCATGGTCTGGGAAGAAATTCCCTGGTGCCGTGGCGGACTCGGTGGCCCTGTATATCAGGCACAGGCAAAGCGAATGCTCACCCATATGATCCACCAGCATTATAACCATCCTTCTGTTATCATCTGGGGATTGGGGAATGAGAACGACTGGCCAGGTGATTTCCCCGTTTTTGATACACTAAAGATCAGGGCTTTCATGCAAGAATTAAATGATCTTGCTCATTCCCTGGATAATACTAGAAAAACCGCAATACGCCGCTGCGATTTCTGCAAAGACATTGTAGATGTTTATTCTCCCTCCATCTGGGCGGGATGGTATCGCGGCATTTATACAGAATATAAAAAAGTAAGTGAAGATGAAATGAAGAAGGTAGATCATTTCCTCCATGTGGAATGGGGAGGTGATAGTCATGCCAGGAGACACTCTGAAAATCCAGATAAAGTGTTGCAACAGGTAAAGTCAACAGGTACAGCAGATGAACGTGCCGGTGATGCCTTATTATTTGGAGGAGCTGCACGTGTTTCAAAAGATGGGGACTGGAGTGAATCTTATATCTGCAACCTGATCGACTGGCATTTGAAAGAACAGGAAACCATGCCGTGGCTGACTGGTACTGCTCAATGGCCTTTCAAAGATTTCTCTACACCCGGAAGACCAGAGAATCCTGTTCCCAATGTAAATCAGAAAGGAGTAATTGAACGGGATTTTACAAAGAAGGAAGCCTATTATGTTTTTCAATCCTACTGGACCAACAAACCAATGGCACATATTTACGGACATAGCTGGCCAGTTCGCTGGGGTACTGAGGGTGAAGAGAAAATGATAAAAGTCTATTCTAATTGTGATGAAGCTACTCTTTGGGTAGATGGTAAAAGCTATGGTGTAAAGAAAAGAAACAGCCAGGATTTTCCTGCAGCGGGGCTCAGGTGGAATGTGCCTTTATCAAACGGAAAACATTCCGTAAATGTGATCGCCAAAAAAGGAAAGATAACTGTGGGCGATTCAATCAACTTCAACTATCAGACTGCCCAATGGACAAAACCTGCCGGTATCAAACTACTGGTACTAAAAACCGAAAATGATACAGCACTTATTGAAGCCCATGTGGTGGATAGTAAGAATGTGCTTTGCCTGGATGCTGCCAACTGGATCCATTTTGGATTGGCTGGAGACGGAAAGCTGATCGAAAATCAGGTAACCAGTACGGGATCGAGTTTATTGCAGCTATATAATGGCCGCGCAATGATTAGCGTTAAACTAAAGAATGGTCACTCCATTCTTAGTGCATCAGTGGATGGATTGCCTGCTGCCTTTATTGATCTACAAGGTGCTGGCAATGATTTCCTGAAAACAATCAAACAGACACTGCAGCCAGTTATTCTGAAAAAAGCTGAATGGGCTTTACAACAGAAACCTGTTACCGTAACCGCATCTTATTCAGACCGCAGCGCGGGAAGCAAACATGATTTCTTCAGTGAGGGCGATTACTGGTGGCCTAATCCAAAAGGGGTAGACAGTCCCTGGGTTTCCATTGATGGAAAAACCAATCCCGGCAATTTTGTGGAACATCGTCATGCAATGATCCGTTTCAGTGAAATTGTAGGAAGCCTGGCCTCTGCTTATATTCTCAACGGTGATGACAAATATGCAAAGCAGATCCTGCTTCATTGTAAAGCCTGGTTTATGGACACTGCTACCCGGATGAACCCAAATCTTCTTTACTCCCAGGCTGTAAAGAACAGGTATACCGGAAGAAGTTATGGCGTTATTGATGCCATTCACCTGATGGAAGTAGTAAAAGGGCTGGAAGTAGTGGAGAAAAAATATCCGGCCGCGGACATGGCTGTCATCAATGCATCAAAGCAATGGTTTTTAGAATTCCTGAAATGGTTAAACACACATAAATATGGTGTTGATGAAAAGAATGCATTAAATAATCATAGTACCTGCTGGGCAATGCAGGTGGCAGTGTTTGCCAATTTCGCGGGGGATAAAGCATCGCTGGATACATGTCGCTTCCGGTTTAAGAATATCATTCTGCCACGGCAAATGGGTGCAGATGGAAGCCTGCCTTTGGAACTGGCAAGGACCAAGCCGTATGGTTATTCCATTTTTAATCTGGATGCGATGACTACACTCTGCCAGGAGCTCTCTACCTCATCAGAAAATCTTTATGATTATGAAATAGATGGCCGTTCAATCCGCAAGGGCATTAGCTTTTTGTATCCCTATATTGCTGATAAATCAAAATGGATCTGGCCAAAGGATATCATGTATTGGGATAACTGGCCAGTAGCACAACCTTTTCTTGTGTTTGGCGCAATGGCTTATGGCAATGCTGACTGGCTGAAGACATGGCAATCATTAGATCATTCGCCAACAGTGGAAGAAGTGATTCGCAATGTACCAGTCCGTAATCCACTTATCTGGTTTAATATTCCTTAAATAATAATAATGAAAAGAATTTTTGTTGCCGGCCTTGTTTTACTGACCTATTGTT
>CAMLGP010000282.1 GCA_946479535.1 uncultured Bacteroidota bacterium | reverse complement strand
GAGGCTTTTGCTCCAGGAAACTTTTTTTACAGGCATAAAAGGTTACGGCCACAACCATTATAACCAGTAAAATTTTTGATGATATATTTTTCATAATCTTTTATTTATCGTTTTAATAGTGTGGTACAACTTAAAAGTTAACATTGGCGCCGATTAGGTATTGTCTTACTGTTGGGTAGGCACCTGCATCAACTCCGGCTGCACGGTCATCACTGCTGACTATATCAGGATTCAAACCTGTATACTTTGTAATGGTAAAAAGATTGGTTGCCTGCAAATAGATCCGTACCCTTGAAAGTTTTACTTTATTTATGATGTTGGCTGGAAGGGTATATCCCAGTTGCAGGTTCCGCAATCTGAAATAAGAACCATTCTCTACATAATAAGAGTTGACCTGTTTGTGCGTGCTGAAACCATTACCACTTGATACATCCTGGATAGGAGTTTTTGCATTCGGGCGGCTGCCATCTGGTAACCAGCTGTCATATAATGCTCTTTTGCTACGACCACCGGGGAAGTCACCAGGTGTAAAATCAGTCCACCATCTTGTGAAGTTGAATATATCCTTCCCCGCCACTCCATAGAAGAAAAGTTGCAGGTCCCACGACTTATATTCAGGTGCCAGATTAATTCCATAAGTGAAGTCAGGATTTGCATCGCCTATAATTGTTCTGTCATCAGCATCAATTATCTTATCCCCGTTTATATCGGCATATTTGAAACGGCCGGGAGCTGCCTGGTCCTGAGTGGGCGCAGCAGCAACTTCAGCTGCATTCTGGAAAATTCCAATAACCTTGTATCCGAAGAAAGTGTTCAGGGGATTTCCCAACAGGTTGCGGGTAGCATTTGCTCCAATTCGGTTTGCTTCATTTGCCGGACTATTGAAATCAAAGAATTTCAGACCAGGGGCAATACTGGTTATTTCGTTTTTATAGCTGGTGAATGTTACGGTACCATTTAAACGGATGTCCTTCGTGATATTCCTGCGATGTGTGATTTGCAGGTCTATTCCTTTATTCTGCATACTGCCTACGTTACGGAAGGCGAGAGATGCTGCTCCTCCACCAATTCCCTGGAATTCAGGATTGAAAAGCAGGTCTTCTGTTTTTTTCTTGTACCAGTCAAATACGATCTCTGTACTGCTATTAAAAAGAGTGGCATCAAAACCGATGTTGGTGGATACGCTTTTTTCCCACTGGCCAAGGTTATTGCCCAGGAAAGAAAGGAAGAATCCTTCTGCAGGAGCATTTTGCGTTCCGAATATATCATACCAGGAACTCTGGCGATTACTTGAGAACGAGGTATAACCATTACCTGGCAATACTGGTAATTCATTTCCCATCTTACCCCAGCTTCCTCTGATCTTAAGATCATTGATCCAGGATATATTTTTCATGAAGGATTCATCAGAGATTCTCCAACCCAATGAAAATGCAGGAAAATTACCGTATTTATTAGGGTCGAGGAATTTGGAAGATCCATCTCTTCTGATGGTAGCTGAAAGAAGATACCTTCCTTCAAATGAATAATCAGCCTTTGCGAAGTACGAAACAGTGCTTACCGGAGTGAATGGGTTACTGCCACCCAAATTCTGAACAGTACCATTACCCAGGTTGATTATATCAATATTGCTATTTTTGACAATTCCTTTTTCATAGACAATGATTGCAAGGCCTTTTAACTTCTGTGCTTCTGTTCCAATAAGTGCAGCTATATCATGCTTTCCAAAGCTGTTCCTGTAGTTTATCTGGTTTGTCCAGATCCAGTTCTGTAAGCGTTTTGTTCCTTCATTATAGGTTGTATTGCCCTGATTTTCTACATATTCATATTCGATAAAAGGAAAACGCCATGCAGATTCATTGCTGATATTACCACCAAAACTGCTTCTTGCCGTGAAATGCTTAAGGAAATCAATTTCAGTGTATACGTTACCAAACAGCGTAATAAAATTGTCGCGGTTTTCACGGTTGCGATATAAACCAGCTAAAGGGTTCTTTGCATTACCCCATGTACCGGCTCCGGGACCACCTGCATTACCAGCAAAATCACCATATTTAATTGTGTAGACTGGAACAATAGCCATTGGGCGATAGGTCTGTGCTATTACGCTGGCCTCTGTATTATTCGGGTTAAAATTGTTGGTATTATTGGTACTGTTGGGGTCACCACCTCTTGTTGGATCAGAACCACCAGGAGGTACATTGCTTTCAGAAGAAGTGATCTGAAGATTCTCACCTACCCTTACAGTCTTCCATAAATTAAACTCACTATTCATTCTCGCAGTGTATCTCTTATAAAACTGGTAGTAGGTGATGGCATCCTGGTTAAAATAATTAAGGCTCAGGAAATACTTGCTATTATCATTGGTACCGCTTAAAGAAAGGCTGTGATTTTGCATGGGAGCCGTGCGTGTTGTCACATCATACCAGTTGGTTCCGTTTTTACTGGTTGGAACTATTATATAGGGAGTATATCCTGCAGGATCTCCCAGTTTTGAGTAGTTCAATTCATATTTGCCCGGATCTACTCCTGGATTTCCTGCCATAATTGGCGTACCATTATTTATGGCACCTGTATAATATATATAGTCAGGCAGTACCGGAGAACTTCCATTCCCGAAAACTGATCCAGTGGTAGGAAGACCGCTATTCTTACGTGCCAAAAAATACAACTCCGCTTCTTCCTGCGCATTCAACATATCCAGGCCTTTGCCGGGAGACTGCACGCCATAATACATATCATAATTAATACTGACTCCTCTTTTCTTTCCTTTCTTGGTTGTCACCACTATCACACCATTAGAGGCGCGAACACCGTAGATAGAGGAAGATGCAGCATCTTTCAATACCTGCATACTTTCAATATCATTAGGATTGATATTGCTGATGGTTCCGGTTTGAACACCATCCACCACAAAGAGCGGGTTATTATTGTTGAAAGACCCCAGACCCCTGATCCTTACAGTTGATGGAGCACCAGGAACGCCGTTTTGAGTAATGTTAACACCGGATGCCCGGCCCTGTAACTGAGAAGCCGGGTCAATTGCGGGCTGGGATTTCATTTCCCCAACATTTACTACGGCAACCGCACCAGTAATATCCTTTTTACGCTGGCTGGAATAACCAGTTACCACTACTACATTCAGGGTGGATGTAGCTGTCACCAGGGAGACATCTACCTGCGACTTACCGGAAATGTCAATATCCTGACTTTCGTAATCAACATATGAAACAGTTAAAACAGAACTTCCAGATGGCACAGCAATGGAGAAAGCTCCATTTACATCTGTAGAGGTAGCCACATTAGTGCCTTTAACCGCTACAGTAGCCCCTGAAAGGCCTGTTCCACGGGTATTGTCCTTGACGGTCCCGGTAACTGTTTTTTGACCAAATACACTAAATGATGTGAAGAAAATGAGGGATAATAGAAAGAAATGTTTTGTTACCCCAACAAAACGTGGTGAGAGATTTCTCATATAGCAAAGCATTTAGAGGTGTGAAATATTATGAAAATTTATTTAACATTTTGTTACCGAAAAAATATTTTTTACAATTAGGATAAAAAAGTATCACTTCTTGCTAAATAGCAATAGGCGAATATTTCACGCAGAAATTGCAAAAAGGGGACTTTTTTATCCTGAGGCAGGAATATTGGCTTCTGAAACCCTTATCCAGCCTGATGTTCAGCGGTTTTATAAAGTGCTGCATGGAACAGATTATTTCTACAAACAAACATTAGCCATACGGTGTATTAACTTATAATCAGTATGTGAAAAGCCTTAAAAAATGGCTAAAAGTTGATATTTCGGGCAAAATTGTATTATTGTCCGGCTGTAAAAATATTAATTGTCTACTTTACACTTCTTTGTGTCTGTTTTACACTTATTTGGTAAAAAGCTGATTGTAAAAACTTTCAGGCCGCTTAAACCTCCCCGCCTCAGCGGCACTTTAAACTTGGCCGGTATGACCACCCGGATGAACCTCTCTGAAACCGGCAACTTCATTCCTTTAGCTCGAGGCCTTCGTAGCGATCTTAATAGGTTAGTAGCTGTAAAGGGCAGTGGGTATCTGCCGTTTTCTTCTGATAAGTACCCGGTAGCTGAATTTTGTAATGCCTGGTTTGAAACTTTCTTATGTTCAGGAAGGATATGAACGAGGAAACAATCCCCTGACTGGCTTACAGGGGATTAGAATTGAGTGACGCGCGGATCATGGTTGGGACATACCAGATTTACTGTTGATCCTGAATACACGTAATGAATCATTATTGAGAGCGGCCAGTAATATTTTTTCATGATTAACCTGCACCAGGGCCATATCTTTTACATCACCCTTTAAAATAAAGCCGCTTTGCACAGGTAATACAACACTAAATGTTTTTTGACTGCTGCCTTTAAGAAAACAGCCATAGGAAGCGTCATATCTCCCACTGATCACATTGGTTTGATATTCATTTCCCGCCAGTATCAAATCCATGAATCCATCATTATCGATATCATCGCAGATGATTGCATTAACAGGAGCAAATTGAACTTCCTCAGGCAATGGATGCTTGACAAATTTACCATTCCCCATATTTTCGAAATAACAGGTTCGTGTTTCATCGCAATAGAGTTCTGATAAATTATCTTTTTTGTCCTTGAAAATATCTTCGAATCCTGCCTTCGCATAATCCTTATGGCGGATAAATTGCTTTTTGACAGCTGGAACCTGGTCTGAAAACTGGTTCCTGTTTATACCGGGGAAGGATTCTTTGATCCCTTTTTCATCTTTTATATAATAGAAAAATACAGGATCGATACTTCCGTTTCCGTCAAGGTCTTTAAAAAAGACCTTCATTGGTTCTTCTGAATTAACATGATAATCACAATTTAACCCAAGATTACCTGCAACAAGATCCAAATCACCATCTTTGTCAATATCACTGGCAACCATACTTCTCCACATACCATTCATATTCGTTAAACCAGTTGAATTGGTAACTTCTATAAAGCCGGCCTTATTGTTTTTAAAAAACCGTATGGGCATCCACTCTCCTGCTATGATCAGGTCCAATTGCTTATCATTATCAAAATCTGCCCAAACTGCAGAAGTTATCATACCGG
>CAMLGP010000281.1 GCA_946479535.1 uncultured Bacteroidota bacterium | reverse complement strand
ATTTTCCGCAAATGTAGCTTTATTAACGAATTTTCCAAATCCTTAGTTGTTGACCTGTTTCTCAAGGATTTCTTAAAAAACAGGGCTTAACCGGAAACCCGGTTTTGCCGGGGGATTGGTTTTATGGATATTTGATTGATTAAACAGGCAATAGGCTGCATGATAACAGGGAAAAATATTTACAAAAGATATGATACAGTTCAGGTATTGAAAGGTGTGGATATCGAAATAAAAAAAGGTGAGGTGGCTTCAATAGTGGGACCTTCCGGATCAGGGAAAAGTACGCTTTTACATATACTGGGAACTTTGGATAAGGCTGATAAAGGTGCTGTAACCATGAATAATACCAACATTCAATTACTCACCGGTGACAAACTGGCCGCATTTCGTAATAAACATATTGGTTTTGTATTCCAGTTTCACCACCTGCTTCCTGAATTTACCGCTGTAGAGAATGTCTGTATTCCCGGGTGGCTGGCAGGCAGAAAGAAAAATGAGGTGAAAGAAGAGGCTATCGGGTTATTGAATATGCTGGGTCTTTCCCATCGTATGGAAAATAAACCGAACCAGCTCAGTGGCGGGGAACAGCAAAGAGTAGCCGTGGCAAGAGCGCTGATCAATAAGCCAGATATCGTTTTTGCAGATGAACCCACTGGTAACCTGGATTCTTCCAATGCCCAGGAGCTTCATCGCATCTTCTTTGACCTTCGTGATAAATTCAACCAGACCTTCCTGATCGTTACACATAATGAAGAGCTGGCTCAGTTAAGTGACCGCATCTTTCACATGAAGGATGGAAGGATCGCTCTCCCGGAAGGAAAATAAATAATCCCGGAAAAAAAGATTAAGAGTTATACCCTTGGCTTCCAGACTATTTCAGGAGTTTTTAATTGAAATGCCATGAACCGGGCCAGTACAAAAAGGTAATCACTAAGTCTGTTCAGGTATTTAATAACAATACCGTTCACTTCTTCATTTTCACTTTGCAATCGTACACAGCAACGTTCCGCACGGCGGCATATACAACGGGCTACATGGAGATGGGAAACGGAAGGATGTCCGCCAGGCAAAATAAAATTCTTCATTGGCGGAATGATATTGTTCATGATATCGATCTCTTTTTCCAATACAGTAACATCTTCTTCATGGAGATCTGGGATGACCATTTTTGGTTCCTTTAGGGGGTCTGTTGCCAGGGAAGAACCGATGGTAAATAATCTGTCCTGGATATCCTGTAAAACAATTCTGCTTTTTTCATGGGTGAGAAGATCACGGCATAAGCCGATATAAGAGTTCAATTCATCAACTGTTCCATATGCTTCAATTCGGGAATGGCTTTTGGGCACTTTGGTGCCACCGAGCAATGATGTAGACCCCTTATCACCTGTTTTGGTATAGATTTTTGCCATATCAGCTAACCAGCTCGGGCGTTTTCTTCTTATCGGATTCAATGATGCCATCTCTGAGCCTTACCACGCGGTGTGCGTGTCCGGCTATATCTTCTTCATGCGTTACAAGTACAACAGTGTTTCCGTTACTATGGATCTTGCCAAAGATGTCCATGATCTCGTGAGACGTTTTAGTATCAAGGTTACCGGTAGGTTCATCTGCAAGGATAATGGAAGGATCATTCACCAGTGCACGGGCAATGGCTACCCGTTGCGACTGGCCACCACTCAATTCATTTGGTTTGTGATGTGAGCGGTCAGTAAGACTTACCAGGCTTAGCACATGCATGGCTTTTTCATTCCGCTGTTTCTTGGTCATGCCAGCATACACCAGCGGCAGGGCAACATTTTCCAGTGCAGTAAGACGTGGAAGCAGGTTGAATTGCTGGAATACGAAGCCGATCTCTTTATTACGTACTTCAGCCAGTGCATTGTCTATCATCTGGCTTACATCTTTTCCATTCAATACATAAGTTCCCTGGCTGGGTGTATCCAGGCAACCGAGAATATTCATGAGTGTGCTTTTTCCGGAACCGGAGGGTCCCATGAGTGCCACATATTCGTTCTTAAAAATATCCAGTGAAATTCCCTTAAGCACTTCCAGTTCATTCTTTCCGATGAAATAGCTTTTGCGAATTTCTTCCAGGTGTATGATTGAGGCCATAGGCTAGCGTTATTTCCTGATCACTTTAGGGACTTTGATAAATTCTTCGTTGTGCAGTGGAGCATTTTTGAGAGCGTCTTCACGGGATACAGATCCCTTTATTTCATCATCACGCAATACATTGACTTCATCGCTCAGGTGGAGCAGGGGTTCAACGCCATCGAGGTTAAGTTCATTGAGTTTTTCAACAAAGGAGATCATGCGTTGAAGATCGGTCTTGATCTCCTGCTTCTCTTCCTCGTTGAATTTCAGCCTCGCCAGGTGAGCCAGTTTTTCAACCATTGCATCATTTACTTCCATTGGACAAATATAAGAAAGGCGGGTGGGGTTTGGCGGGTGCCTGGTGCGTAAAAGTCTGTTTTTACCGCGTGATATAGGTTTTTAACATAAATAAAAATGGCTTATTTCCCTACTGGCCACTGGTCGGGTCCTACTAGCTATTTCTCCTTATCTTCGCCGCCCAATGGCAAAGAAAAAGGAGATAGTAATGGGGGGCATCAGGCCCACAGGGTTCCTTCACCTCGGAAATTATTTCGGGGCGCTGAGGAATTTTGTGCTGATGCAGGAGGAGTATGAATGCTTTTTTATGCTGGCTGATCTTCATTCCCTGACTACGCATCCAGATACCAAAGAGTTAAAACAGCATGTGCACAGAGTGCTGGCAGAATACATAGCGTGTGGTATGGATCCAGATAAGGTGGCTCTTTATTGCCAGAGCCATGTATATGAGACCTCTGAATTATATCTCTATTTAAATATGCTGGCTTATACAGGTGAACTGGAAAAAACAGTCACTTTTAAGGATAAGGTCCGGCAGCATCCGAATAATGTAAATGCGGGATTGCTTACCTATCCGGTATTACAGGCAGCAGATATCTTTCTTCATCGTGCCCATCTGGTACCAGTAGGGAAGGATCAGGAGCAGCACCTGGAAATGGCACGCAATTTTGCAGTACGTTTCAATCATCGTTATGGTGAAGTTTTCCCGGAGCCTGTGGCTTTTAATTTTGGCAGCCAACTGTCAAAGGTGCCCAGTCTGGATGGCACAGGTAAAATGAGCAAGAGTGAAAATCTGAATGCTACCATTTATCTGAATGATGATGATGAACTGATCCGTAAAAAAGTACGTAAGGCTAAATCCGATAGCGGACCTGCAGAAATGAATACCTCCAAACCGGACTATATAGAAAACCTTTTTGCTCTAATGAAACTGGTGAGTAGTGAGGAAGTGATCCGGAAATTTGAGGATGACTATAACAATGCCTCCATTCAGTACGGCAAGATGAAGGATCAGCTGGCTGATGATATGATCCGTTACATCCGGCCGATCAGGGATAAAGTCAACACCATCCTGAACAACGAAAACTACCTTAAAGAAGTAATGGAAAAGGGCGCTGAAAAGGCCCGTAAAAGCGCACGGGCTACCATGGATGTGGTACGTCAGGCTATGGGACTGGTTTATTATTAGTAGCTTTTTTTTAACTGATACTATCTAAAATTACTTTTGGCAGAAGTAAATAGAATGGTATATATTCAATTTTTAAACAATTAAAAAGCCCAAGGGCTGCGGATCAGGGCATGGCAAAGTCAAAGAAACCTAAACATATTGCTGTAGCCGGCAATATCGGTGCAGGCAAAACCACACTCACCGAAATGCTTAGCAAGCATTATAAATGGATACCTAATTTTGAAGACGTGGATCATAATCCTTACCTGATGGATTTTTATGAAGATATGCCACGCTGGAGTTTTAATCTGCAGATTTACTTTTTGAATAGTCGTCTACAGCAACTGGTTGAGATACAGAAAGGAAGTGAGACTGTGATCCAGGACCGCACTATTTATGAGGATGCCAACATTTTTGCTCCCAACCTGCATGAAATGGGATTGATGAGCAAAAGGGATTTCGATAATTACTATCATTTTTTCCAGACACTTAAATCGCTGGTGCAACCTCCTGACCTGCTGATCTATCTTAATGCTTCAGTACCTACACTGGTAGGACAGATTCAAAAAAGGGGCCGTGAATATGAAGAGAATATCCGGCTGGATTATCTTAAACGCCTCAATGAGTTTTATAATAAATGGATCGATTCCTATAAAGAAGGTCCGTTACTGGTTATTGATGTAGACAAAAACAAATTTGCAGAGAAGGAAGAAGATCTTGGCGATATAATCAGTAAAGTAGACGGACAGTTATATGGATTGTTCTAATAAATGACGTCCAATAGTAAAGCTGTGTATGCGGTTTGTGTTAGTGATACTGGTTTGCCAACTTACATTATTAGCCTCCTCCCAGGTGCCTGATTCCATTCAGAAGGCCAAATCAAAGCGTTTATCTCTTTCAAAATACCCAAAGCCAGAAGCTCCTCAAAAGAAAAATGCTTTTGTAGTGGTTACTTCAGAGAAGAAGTCTTCAGCCAATGGAAATACCTGGGAAAATGCATGGACAGATTATATAGAAGATCAGAGCCGTGTTATAGCAGGAAAGCTGTTGGCACAGGATAGTTCCAGGCGTTTATATAAAGTATATATTGATTTCTGGGTAAATGAGGATGGTTCATTGAAAGACCTGAAAATAACCAGTAATCCTCACAACCAGTTTGTAGTACAGGAATGCACAAAGATGGCCTTAAATGCACCTAAGAGAAAATCGGCATATAACCAGGAGAAATATATGCGCATGCATGTGGCGCAACCGGTAGATATAAAAGTTAAAGGAGATCAGTAATATTTATAAGGTTCTGTATCCTTTAGCAGGGCTTTTATTTTCAATAGCCATTCAGCCTGTTTATCTTTTTCAATGCTGTGGTTGGTTTCTTCATCATACCTGTTTTGCATAAGCTCCTTTTCCAGGATCACTTCTTCATAGATCTTTCGCAGATCATTTTTATAGGTAGTGCGATCAAATTTATAGGCTGCCATTCTTTTGTTGAGGATACGTGCATGAACTTCTGCAATATCAAAATGGCCCTGTTCATGGCTAAGGATATATTCCGTTTTATGCATACCCCAGGATT